>BJGF01000033.1 GCA_014190295.1 Actinomycetes bacterium
GCACTTGCAGGCCTTACTTGGGATGATATTGACAGTGTTGAACTTAACGAAGCCTTTGCGGCACAAAGTTTGGCGTGTTTACGCTCGTGGCCAGAGCTTGATAAAAGTAAGGTCAACCCACAAGGTGGTGCGATAGCGATCGGTCATCCACTTGGTTGCTCAGGTGTTCGTATTCTCTCGACGCTTGTTCATAATTTACAACGCACAGGTGGCCGCTACGGATTAGCCGCCATGTGCATTGGCGTTGGTCAAGGAATCGCAATTGTTATTGAAAATAGTTCATCAAAGTAGTTAATTTAAATATTGGAGGTTTAGATTTATGTCAAGTCGAATTACGCCCGCAGAACATTTAAAAGAAGTACAGAATTCTTTTGATGATTCAATGAATCCGCGGTTGGTCAAAGTTTTGCGAGCGGCAGTTAAACATTTACATGCCTTTACCGCTGAAGTTGGGCTGACACATAAAGAATGGTTTGCCGGAATAGATTTTTTAACGCAAACAGGAAAGATGTGCGATGAGGTACGTCAGGAATTCATATTGCTTTCAGACACTCTTGGAGTTTCAATGTTGCTCGAGATGATCAACTATGCCGCTTCAGATGGGGCCACAGAGCCAACGGTGTTTGGCCCGTTTCATGTCGATGGGTCTCCACACAGAAAAGATGGAGAATCAATTATTGACCAGATATTTCCTACTGACAGCCCGCTGGTTTTTAGCGGAACCGTTAATGATCTAAACGGCAAACCAATTGCCGGCGCATCATTAGACGTCTGGCAAGTCCAATCAAACGGACTTTATGATGTGCAGCAAGGTGCTAGTCAGCGCAATCTTCGTGGAGTTTTCAAAACTAATGCCGATGGAAGTTTCACTATCAATACTGTGCGACCAATTGATTACACAATCCCCGATGATGGTCCTGTTGGCAAAATGTTAAGTGCGTCAGGGCGACATCAATGGCGACCAGCACATATTCATATGGTTGTATCTGCGGATGGGTTCATCCCCGTGATAACTCATTTGTTTGATCAAGCATCAAAATATCTAGACAGCGACGCCGTGTTTGGCGTGAGAGATTCACTCATTGTCGATATGTCAAATGGTCACTGCAACTATGACTTCGTTCTAGACTCAACTCGTGAGTGAAGTGCACCCGCTTGACTGTGAGGCCTGTGCGGCAATTGATGCTCTAGACGGCAAAATTGATGGAAAAATTTACAACCTAGACCACTGGAATGTTAGAAACGAACGGAGACACTTCGCATCTTTACTAGAAAGAGAAGATCTAGTTGCTGACCGAATTACAAAGTTCGCAGGGTCACTTAATTTTATTTACATTCACGCAATCTGGTTTGGTATTTGGGTGGCACTGAATGCCGGGCTTTTTGGTGTTTCGCTTAAATTCGACGAGTTTCCGTTTGGTCTGCTGACAATGATTGTCAGCCTTGAAGCAATTTTTTTGGCGACTTTTGTAATGGTCAGTCAAAATCGTCAGTCAGCCCGAGCAGACTTGCGGGCGCAAGTTGACTTTGAAGCGAACCTGCAATCATTAATTTGGACAGTCCATGTTGGTCATGCACTGAATATTGACGTTAAACATGTTGGCGATTTATGTAAAGCCGCAATTGAAGAGTCCCGCAAAAATTAAAGGAGTTTTACGCGTGCGATTTGACGAGCAGCTTGAAAGTTTCAAACAAGATGGCACGCTGTCGTCCGAGCAGGCCGAGTTGCTGCGCACCGCAACCAGGTTTCCGCTCAACTCTTCTGAAATTGTGGCGATTCTGGGTGGCTTTTTCGTGGTCATTGGTGCAATCTGGATCATCGGTCCGTTATTTCAAGATGTCAGTCAGCTGATTGTTGTTGGCATTTTCTATTTAATTTCTGGATTATTGGCGCTCGCATTTCGTTCGCTCGTTAAAAAACCACAATTTGCCAACGCGGCCGAAGTCGTCGAAGCACTCGCAGTACTGTGTTTTGCCATCGCGACGGGCGTGGCTACAAGTTTGCTCAGCGAAGCTTCTGAAGTCTCGGTGTTCGTTGCGTCAATCCCGGCTCTGGCTTATGGAGTCTGGCGATCGACTCTAAGAAGATTCTCAAGTTCAGTGATCATCTCAGTTAGCGCTGTGGCATTCGCGCTTTCAGGTTTGGCAATGATTGGCATTTCGCAAGATACTGCTGGTCTTTGTCTGATCGCAGTCGGGGCAGTATTGCTTTGGTGGGCACAACAACCAAAAGTTGTCGGCAAGTTCACATTGCGATTTTCCGGCTCACTCATCGCATTAGTCGGACTAATAATTCCGCCCTTTGACAACGTATCTAACGAATATATCTCTGTTGCTGTTGGCGTAATTTGTTCCGTTGCATTTTTCGCTTATGGCGTTAAAAAGGTCTTCCCTGAAGTTGTGGCGATAACTGCAGTAGGGGTAGTCGTTTCAGAAGTTAAATTAGTCACAACGATTACTGATAATTCAACTCTGCAAGGTCTCGCAACTTTGATCACTGGTGCCCTCGTACTTGTTCTTGCGTTGCGCAATCTTCGTCGCCGTAAGTCTGTAGGTTCTAGTGAGTGAAACCAATAGTGCGCAAAATTCTTGCTGGTGTCGTGGTGTTGGCGATCGGGGCAGTTGCTGGTCCGTGGATCTATATCAACTTGATCAAGCAAGATGCGCCAGATGTTCTCACGCTTGAACCCTCGGTAACTACAACAACTGCTGCTGCAGAACCAGCCGAGACGTCTACAACAGTCGCTACAACAGTTACAACAGTCGATACAAGTGCAACAGACGGCGAGTGGGCAGTTGTTGCCGAATCAATCGTCGGATATCGAGTCAAAGAAGTTATCGTCGGTCAAAAAACAGAAGGTGTTGGTCGCACTTCAGCAGTCACTGGTTCGCTGAAGATTGCTGATCAAAAAGTTTTAAATGCCGAATTTTCAGTCGACATGACGACGCTTAAAAGCGACAGCACCCGCCGCGATCGACAAGTGAACACCCGCATTCTCGACACTGCGACTTATCCAACAGCAACATTCGTGTTGAAAGAACCGATCACACTGACGCCTGAAGTGCTGGCCGGCAGTGAACTCACAGTTAACACGACGGGCACGCTCACATTGCGGGGCGTCACAAAAGATATTGCCGTCACGCTCATCGCGCGTTTAGTCGACGACGTTATTGAAGTGAACGGATCAATTGAGCTCGTGTTTGCCGATTGGTCAATACCTGATCCGAGTATTTCTGCGATTGTGGTTGAAGATCGCGGGCAACTTGAGTTTTTGATTCGTTTCGCGCGCTAACTGTTACTTATAGTTACGTAGATTCCGCCGTTTGTTTCGGTTGCTTCGTAACGAAGTAACGGTCGCACAGCCGGCCCAGTGATAACTGCACCTGTCGTTGGTTCAAATTGTGAACCATGCAGTTCACATTCAAGAATTTTGCCAACTCGCGCAACCGGAAAACCCGCGTGCGTGCAATTTACTCTAAGCGCAGTGATACCAGCATCGGTGCGGGTCAGAACAATGCCAGTTGAGACACCATTTGGCGCCGGCACATCTACGACTTTGGTTTTGCCGAGTTCGAGGTTGGCGCTCTCAAGCACGCGAACTGTGGTTACTTTGTTTTTTGCCTCTGCTGGAGTGCGACGCCACACAAGTTTGCCCTTTGCGTTTCGACAAACAAAAGTGACACCATCAACAGTGCGTTCACGACCTTTAACTTTGCACGGTGCACCAGCACTAATTGCAGGGGATGCAGCAGATGCGCGATCGCCGGTGATCAACCACGCAAAAGAGGCGAATGTTGCCGAAAGAAATGCACGTCGAGAAGATTTACTTGTCACAAACCAAGATTCTAGAGCGTTAGCGCTGTGTTGCACTTCTTGTTCGTGTTGTTTGCTTTTATTTATTGTCTAGTTTGTCTCAGCGGCAAGAGCCAACCAAGTTTCTTCGGCAGAATTGACTTTAGATTGAGCCTTAGCCAAATCTGCGCTAACTTTTGCCAACTTAACGTGGTCGTTGCCGGCAGCAGCCATTTCGCTGGTTAGTTTTGCTAGTTCTGCGGTCGCTTTTGTCAGCGCAGTTTCTGCTTGAGCAACTAATCGTCGCAGTGTGCTCGGGCTCTTTGTTGATTTCGGTTTTTGTTTTAGTTCGGCAGCCGCAATATTTGGTGTGTTGATTAATTTGCCGCGCTGTGCTGGAGTCATTTGTTCGGTTGGCGCTGTGTTTCGTTGTTTCAACCAACCAGCCACACCACCGCGCACAACAGCAGCACCACCAACACCATCAAGCGCCAAAACATCGACCACTGTGCGGTCGAGAAACACCCGGTCGTGACTAACCACAACAACGATGCCTGGCCATTCATCTAAATAGTCTTCAAGCGCACGCAAAGTGTCAAGATCTAAATCGTTTGTTGGTTCATCCAATAACAAAACATTCGGTTGTTCAATCAGTGTCAATAAAAGTTGTAATCGTCGTCGCTCACCGCCAGACAATGTAGAAATCGGCGCATACTGCGTGTCTCCGTCAAACCAGAACTGTCGCATCAACTGGTTGTCTTCGATTGATGGCTGACCTTTGTCGCCGGCAACGGCTTCACGCACGCGTTGGTTTACGTTCAATTCGCGTCCAAGTTGGTCGTAGTAGCCAATCTTGACGGTGCTACCAACATCCAAGTGTCCGTGTGTTGGTTTAAGCCGACCAGAAATTAAATCAAGCAAGGTACTCTTGCCGGCACCGTTTGGTCCGACGATGCCGAGTCGATCACCGGGTTCAAGCTCATGATCGAATGCGTTCAAGACAAGTGCGCCACCCGAATCATTTGCGCCTTTTGAAGTCGGCCACGAGAATCCGACGCCGTGCAGTTCGACACCCTTTGATCCGAGTCGTTGATTGCCTAGTGATAAACCAATTTCTCCAGATCGTGCAGCGGCCTCTGGTCGGCGATTAACCAATTCTGTCGCCGCAGCAATTCGCGCTTTGGGTTTAGTCGTACGAGCCGGTGCACCGCGACGCAACCACGCAAGTTCGGCTCTCGCCAAGTTTCGTCGGCGCTGCTCGGCAGTCGCTGCTTGTTCTTCACGTTCAATTCGCGCAGTCAGATATGCGGCATATCCAGAGCCAGCATTTCGTTGTGCTGGCATGTGCAAATATGCATGACCACGATCGATCTCAAGAACTTTTGTCGTTACGCGATCGAGCACGTGCCTGTCGTGTGTTACCAGAACCAAACCGCCGCGATAATTTGCCAACCATTCTTCAAGATATGCAATCGCATCAAGATCTAAATGGTTCGTCGGCTCGTCGAGAATCAATGCATCCCATTCGCTAACGAGCAATTTTGCCAGAGCAACACGTTTTTGTTGTCCACCAGAAAGCTCATTTGTTTGCGAGTCAATTAACCCCGACATTCCGAGTCGGTCGAGCATTGCTTCGCCGCGCCAATCTTCAGATACTGCGTCGCGCACCGAACCCTTCGGCAACACAGGTTGTTGAGCGAGCATGCCAATTCGCGAACCACGTCCGTATCGAACGACCCCAGAATCTGGCGCGTAGTCACCGCTGAGAATTCGCAGCAGAGTGCTTTTGCCGCAACCGTTTAATCCGACGACGCCGATTCGATCACCGTCACTGACGGTCAACGAAATGTCATCAAATAATGGCCTATTTGGCCGAGAAGCCTTTAGTCCTTGGGCGTCAATCAAAATCACAGCCTTTCAGGCTATGGGATTGATCTTGGCTATGGTTGTCGGTTGTGCCTGATTTTTTAACGACGTACGCGCAAACTCAACCAGACAAGTTGGCGGTGGTCGATGACCGAGCAAACGGCAAAATTCGCACGCTGACATGGAAGCAACTAAACGAAGAAGCCAATCGTCTTGTGAATGTTTTGACTGATATTGGCGTCACACAGCCTGGTGAAAAAGTTGTGTGGTGCGGGCAAAACTCTGTTGGTGTTGTTGTGATGACAAACGCTGCCCGAAAACTCGGTGTGACTTCAGTGCCACTCAATTACCGATTAAGCGATGACGAGTCGGCATATGTCACAGATCATTGTGACGCAACTGTTGTTTATGTTGATGCTGAAAACGCCGCAACTTTTGAGCGAATTCGTGATCGAATTCCGAAAGTTAAAAAAATTCTCGTGTACGACGGCGTTGCACCCGAGTCGATGCTTTCGTGCGATGAACTAATGGCAGCGGCATCGCCACTTGAGCCGAGTGTTATCGAAAGTCGTGAACCCGGTGCAACAATGATCTACACATCCGGCACAACAGGCAAACCAAAAGGTGCGCTGCGAACTTCGCGCACCAGCCCAGAGCAAGGTTTGGCGCTCGCTGCGTTGCTCGGTGCTTCACCAAACGATATTTATTTGACAACTGGTCCGCTTTATCACAGTGGCCCCGGTGGTTTTATGGTCACAGCACTGGCTTTTGGTCAGACGATTATCACGCAGCGTAAATTTGATCCGCAAGATTGGTTGCGACTAGTTGATAAATACAAAGCGTCGACAACTTTCAGTGCGCCAACACCGATTCGAATGATCTGCAACCTGCCGTCCGAAGTTAAAGCCAATTACGACGTCTCGTCGATGCGATGCATGGTTGCAAACGCCGCACCATGGAGCATGACTCTGAAGAAAATGTATTTAGATTATTTTCCGGCGATTTCGCTTTACGAGATTTACGGCTCAACTGAACTTGGCGTAAATTGCGTGTTGTTGCCAGAAGATCAACTGCGCAAACCTGGCTCGTGTGGCAAACCATCACCTCTAGTTGAAATCAAATTATTTGACGATGACAGCAACGAAGTGACCGGCATCGGCCCGCAACATACGGGCGAGTTGTATGTCAAGAGCCCGTCGGTTTTTGCTGACTACTACAAGCAGCACGATAAATATGTCGCCGACCAAAAGCACGGCTACCAAACGGTGGGCGATATCGCATATCGCGACGAAGATGGATACCTATATATATGTGATCGCAAGAAGGACATGATCATTTCTGCTGGCATGAACATTTACCCAGCCGAGATTGAAGGAGTGCTCGAAAATCACGCCGATATTTATGAGGCCGCCGTGTTTGGCATCCCTAACGAAGAGTGGGGCGAGAGCGTGCACGCAGTTATTGTTCGTCGCCAAGGCGCAACACTTACCGAGGCCGAAGTTGATGTTTACACGCGTATTCACTTGGCAAGTTACAAAATTCCTCGGTCAATCACGTGGAGCGACGAGTTACCTAAGACCGGCTCAGGCAAAATTCTGAAGCGTGATCTTCGCGCACCGTTCTGGGCCGGACGCGCTTCACAGGTTTAAAGTTGCTTTATGCCGAGCGTGCTCGAGATTGCAAAATCGTTTACTCCGGCGGGTGGGTACGGCAGTGAAATGCCAGCGCCGGTTTTAGTTAATTGCTCCGACGAAATCGCTCAAAATATTCCTGATTTTCGTGGATTATGGCAGGCGATTGATGTTCGAGTCAACGGTGAAGTTGCGCCACCACAATTAAAAGTTTGGCAACATCTCGAGCGCATCGAGCAGGCCGGCAATCGTGTTGTGATCACTGCAGGTGGTGTGGTGCACGACATGTATGCCGATGGAACTTTTGAAAACGGAATCAACGATGTAATGGCCGCAGATTTTGTTACGCCACTTTACGTTGCTGCAACATTCGAGAACGGCGTTCTTGTTTTGCGTCCACGTGGTTTAGAAGGTGTTGAGGTAAAACGCTGGCTTGACGGTGAGCACCTGATCTGGGAGTACAGCACGTTTTTCACCGTTCGCCTCAAACGCATTTCATAACAAATCAGTCTCGCAACACCTGCCATTCTTGCTGGCACGAGCACACACCAGGTAGGTGCCCTGATGGTGTAACGGCAGCATTCTGGACCCGTGAATTCAGAGGCGCCGGTTCGATCCCGGCTTAGGGCTCCGCTAAAACGAACGAAGAGGTGCTCGCGAAACTTCTACTTGGGATTCACAGCCCAGGGAATTTCTAGTAGTCAGGGCTGGTGGGGCAACCTGCCAGCCCTGTTTTTTATGCCACAGAGAATTGACAGGTACACTTATCTGACACGGGTTCAGCGCAAGAGAAATCTTGTGGTAATTCTCTGAATGACAAAGTGGCAGCACAGAAATGTGTTGCCACTTTTGTTTTATCGGGGATGCGAAACAATACTGGCTGTTCGGGTCTTCGTTCGGTGCTGTTGTCAAACGTGCAGGTTGTTAATCTGTTGGGGTGAAAGTTTCGCTTGATTACGACTCGTGCCACGGGCACCAGATGTGTGCGATTGCTGCGCCCGAGGTGTTTGGTAGTGATGAAATCGGCAATGCAAAAGTTCTTATAACCGGCGAAATTCCAGCAGCGCTTCACGCCAAGGTGCGTCGCGCCGAATCTAATTGTCCTGAACGTGCAATCACAATCATCGAATAGAGAGAACATGACCGACACACAAAAACCAGTCAAAGATATGACAACTGATTACGACATCTTTGACCCAGAGTTCGTGAAAAACCCGTATTCGGGCTATACCGAGATTCGCGAATCGCAGTGTCCGATTGCGCACACCGAGCGCTACGAAGGTTCATGGTTGCCAACGCGTTACGAAGATGTTGTCGCAATCGCGCAAGAGTTTGAAACTTTCACATCGCGACAAATTTTGGTGATGCCACCCGTCGAAGGTCGAAGTGAAGGCGCGTATGCGGGTGTTGCGGCGCCGCCGATCACAAGTGATCCGCCAGATCATCATTGGCATCGTCGATTAATCTTGCCGGTGTTCTCGCCGCAGTCGGTCGCAAAATATGAGCAAGGCACCCGCGATTTATGTAACGCGTTGATCGACGAGTTCATCGATAAGGGCACGGCAGATGCGGCAGCAGATTATGCGCAACATATTCCGGTGCGGGTGATTGCAACAATGCTCGGTGTGCCCCTTGAGATGGAGCCTGAGTTCACCGAGTGGGTGCGCGGTGTGCTCGAAAATATGACCGACAAAGAAGCACGAATAAAAGCGTTCATGAATATCGTGCAGTTTTTCATGGGACAAATTGAGGATCGAAAGAAAAACCCTCGCGAAAACGATTTGATCACCGAGTTGATGAATGCCGAGGTTGAGGGCAAGAAAGTGCCGATTGAATATGTGCTCGGCGTTTGTCAGTTGATGTTGGTCGCGGGCATTGACACGACTTGGTCGGCGATTGGTTCGTGCATGTGGCACATGGCCCAGCATCCTGAGCATCGCAAGCAGTTGCGCGAGAATCCAGATTTGTGGCCGACCGCGATTGAGGAGTTGTTGCGTGTTTATGCGCCGGTGACGATGGCGCGAATCGTTGATCACGACATTGAGTTTCAGGGTTGCCCGATGAAGGCGGGCGATCGCGTGTTGATGGCTTTCCCAGCAGCCAATCGTGACCCGCGACAATTTGAGAATCCCGACGAGGTGATTCTTGATCGCGAAAACAATCGACATGTCGCGTTTGGTTCGGGCATTCACCGTTGCGCAGGCAGCAATTTGGCGCGACTCGAAGTTCGTGTCGCGTTGCAGACTTGGTTAGATCGAATTCCTGAATTTGAACTTGTTGATCAGTCGACGGTTACTTGGGTCGGCGGTCAAGTGCACGGCCCTCGCAAGTGCATGGTCAAGTTCTAGTAGTCAAGGGCGGCACAGAGATGTGTCGCTTTTGCTTTTTACGGTTTTATGAAACGACGGTGAACGCGAGGTGCATGCCGTTCTTGTAGTGGCCTGGCAAATTGCAAACAACTTGATAATTGCCTGGCTCAAGATTGAGCGTCAGGGTTTCGGTCGTGCCCACTTTGAATTCGCCGATCTCGTCAATAACTTCGAGGCCATCTGCTGGCTCCGGAAAGTGATCTCCGTCAAGTGGAATCTCGCCAACTGCGATATCGGTCTTAACGACGAGAAATTCGTGACCGATAGTGCCGTCATTTTCAATTGTAAATTTAACTTCGCCCGTATTCGCTGAAGTCGCGGTGAGTTCGATGGCCCATTCGTGCACGTGACCAGTGATGTCGTTGCTGATGCCGCCTTCAGCAGAGTTGCCATCGGCACCGCAACCAGCAATTAACGCAGTTGCAAAAAGTGTTGCTGTAATGATTCGAAGTCTTTGTTTTGTCATAAACCTGACCTTACGCCCACGGTTTGGAGTTTGCAAGTATTAGTTGGGTGTTGGCTAGTTCTCTTCGCCAATGTCTTCATTCCATAGGGTTGGCTCAGCAACAATGAAATCTTGCATCAGCTTGTAACTCTCGGCGTCGTCGAGCACGATCACTTCGACACCACGTGATTTGAGCAGTTCCTCGCCACCCATGAAAGTTCGATTTTCGCCGATCACAACACGCGGAATTTTATACAACAAGATTGCGCCCGTGCACATATCGCATGGGCTGAGCGTCGTGTACATCGTGGCGCGTTGATACACGGTTGCCGGCAAGCGTCCAGCATTTTCTAAGCAGTTCATCTCAGCATGATGAATTGCGCTGCCGTGCTGCACTCGTTGGTTGTGGCCAACTGCAATCACTTTGCCGTCAACGACGAGCGCACCACCAATCGGAATACCTCCGGCGGCCCGACCCTTCTTGGCTTCTGCCAATGCAAATTGATAATTTTCATGGTCGCTCATTGATTCCCCCTATTAATGGTCATAGTCGTTTATATGGTTTGAGATATGCACCTGGATACGGCACGTTACGTCCAGAGACTGCAAGACCGATAATCACTGCCAAAAATGGCAACGCAAGCAAAATTTCGAACGGCACATCGGAAAAAGATGGCAACAGACGCAGTTGCAATTGTCCAGCGTTCACCACCGAGAACAATGCCGCGCCAGCAAGTAGGCGACCGATCTTCCATCGACCAAAAATTACTAGTGCGAGTGCGACCCATCCGCGACCGTTGATGATGTTGATTGTGAATGTTCCAACGAATGCGAGTGTGATGAACGCGCCACCAGCAGCCATCAGCAACGAACCGATAATGATTGCCGTATAGCGAGTTTTAGCAACACCGATGCCGGCGACATCGGCCGCTTCGGGGTTCTCGCCGACTGCACGAATTTTTAAACCAAGCCCAGATCGCCACAATAACCACCAAGTAAATGGCACAGCAATCAGAAAAGTTGCATACGTCATCCAGTATTGACTGAAGATCGGCCCACCGAAATTAAAAGGCTGCCATGGATCAACACGCACTTGACCACCATCAGATGTAAATATGATTCGGTTCGCAGTGTTGCAAAAGCTAATCATGAAAAGTGTCAGGCCGAGCCCGGCGACATGTTGATTTACACCCAAAGTCACCGTTGCAAATGCGAAAATTAATCCTGCTACCGCACCGGTTATAAATCCTGCGAATAATCCTGCGCTCAGGCTGCCAGTTTGAGCCGCGGTGGCGATGCCGACAAACGCACTGCCATACATGATTCCTTCGATGCCTAAGTTGAGTACCCCAGATTTTTCGGTGACAAGTTCACCAAGTGCGGCGAGCGCTAGTGGCGTAGCAATACGCAAGCTTGAACCAATAATTTCTTGAGTAATGTCAATCATTTTTGTGTCTCAATCTCGCACCTGACTTTTACTTCGTGTCCAGACCACTTGATATTTTTTAATCACCAAAGCCGAAACAATTGTAAGCAAAAGAATTGCTTGCACAAGTTCGCCGATCGTGGAAGGAATCTGAAGTGCTCGACTGGCCGAAAATGAGCCAACTGTGATTACGCCAAATAGAAGTGCGACAAACAATGTGCCAATAAAACTTAAAGCGGCAAGCGTCGCCACGATAACCCCGGTATATCCGAAGCTGTTGCTAATGCCAGTCGTCAATTGATGTGCAACACCTGCAACTTCGCTCGCACCGCCAAGACCGGCAATTGCTCCACTCACTAAAGCAGTTGCTAAAAGTGTTCGTTCTACAGGAAGACCGGCAATGCGTGCAGCACCTGGGGCCAAACCAACAGCACGCAACTTCAAACCGCCCGACATTTTGCCGACAAACCACCAGCACAACCCAATAATCACTACACCAACTGCAAGCCCAAAGTGCACTCGTGTGTCCGGCCAGATGATCCAAAGTTTTGTTGAGTCTGCGATCACATCCGAGTCAGGAAATCCGGTTTCAGTATTTCGCCACGGTCCGTTTAGCAGGCCAGTGATCAATAGCAACGCAACTGGGTTGAGCAACAAAGTGGTCACGACTTCGTCAATACCGAGTCGCGTTCGCAACAGCGCGGGCGAAAGCGCCCAAAAGGCACCGAACAACATTCCGCTCAACAAAATTAATGGCACGCCAACAAATCGCGGCAGTGATTCGGCATTAATCCCGACCAATGTTGCGCCGATCGTGCCTGCGAGCAGTTGTCCTTCGGCGCCAATATTCCAATAGCCAGCCCGAAAAGCAATCGCCACGGCCGCACCGGTGAACACGAGCGGTGTTGCCGATAAAACCGCTTCGGTTAAACCAAACTTTGATTGCAACGGCGAAATAAACATGTACCGAGCCGCAGCAAATGGAGATCCACCTGCCCAACGAATGACGATTGCCGAAATCAAAAAAGTTACTAGCGCTGCGGCGCCCATAAGCATCGGGCCACGCCACCACGGCATTGATGATCGAAGTGTAAACCGAACCTTCATCGCACGATTCCGGCCATCAATTCGCCAATTTTTTCACGTGATGCGTTCGCCCCGTCAACAACTCCAATTACTGAGCCGCGATACATCACGGCAACTCTGTCAGCAAGTTCTAAAACTTCATCTAGATCTTCGCTGACAAGCAAAACTGCAGTGCCATCTAGACGGGCTTTAGAGATCAGTGAACGCACATAACTTGTTGCCATCACATCAAGACCGCGCGTCGGTTGCGAAATAATCGCCACTTTAGGTTTGCGACTAAACAATCGTGCCAGCAGAACTTTTTGCATGTTGCCGCCAGACAAAGTGCCAAAGACTTGTTTGGCTGTGGCTTTAATTTCAAATTGATTAATCGCTGACTCGCAGTGCTCGAGCATCTTTTTGCGATTGAGTTGCACCTTGGTTGCGAAGTTATCAACGCAATCAAGCACAAGGTTCTCCATCACTTGCAGTGCGTGCACTGCCGAGGCGTGGCGATCTTCGCCGAGCATTCCGACACCTGCACGCATCAGCAGTTGGGGAGTGTTCTGGGTAAGTGTTGCACCTTCAACTGCAATCGTGCCGCTATCTATCGACAATGTGCCACTCAGAATATTGACTAACTCAGTTTGACCGTTGCCCGAAACGCCGGCGATGCCCACAATCTCGCCTGGGCGAACATCTAATGAAACATTATTTAGTCCACCGATTTCCATCTTGACGACAACCGAATCCAACACCAAGATCGGGTCACGCCCGTGGCTCTGACTCTCAGATCGCAACACCACACCAGACTCTTGTTCACCGACCATCAAGGTGATTAGTTCTTTTGAAGTGATGCCGTTGGCCAGAGAACTCGAAACCACTTTGCCCCGTCGCAATACCGACACACGGTCGGCAATTTTTTCAATTTCAGCCATCTTGTGGCTAATTAATACGACACCAATTTTTGCTTCAGATCGCAATTGCGTAATCACCTCAAGCAACGAGTCAATATCTTGCGGGCCAAGCACCGCTGTTGGTTCATCCAAAATTAAATAACTGCACCCCGACATCAGTGCCTTCAAAATCTCGACGCGTTGTTGCAACCCAATTGGCAGAGAGCCAATAATTGCATCGGGTGGCACCTCGAGCCCGTAGCGTGTCGAAGCCGCAACGACCGCATCACGCACACTGTCTAAGTCGAGTGAAAATGTTCTAGCAATCGCCAACGCAATGTTTTCGACAACCGTCATATTTTTCACGAGTGAAAAATGTTGCGTCACCATGCCGATACCTGCAGCGCGCGCATCACGCGGCGAATTAATTTGCAACGCAACTCCGTCAGCTTTTATCTGTCCAGAGTCGGGCTGCGTTAATCCGTACAAAATTTTCATCAGGGTGGTCTTACCTGCCCCGTTTTCGCCCAACAGGGCATGCACTTCGCTCGTGCGCAAGTCAAGCGATACGTCACTCAGCGCAACTGTCTCACCGTACGCCTTAGTTATGTTGCTTAAAAAAATTGAGGGGGCACCACCGCGCGATGCGATGGCAACCCCCTCAACCGAATTCATAGATTAAATTTCGACTTTATTATTGATTAGTTATTTCGTTACCGAACCAGCTGGCACACCTTCGTTAATATCAACGCGCAGTGCACCTGACTTAATGGCATCCAATGCCGCAGTTGCCTTGGCAACCACATCAGCCGGAATACCACCAGTAACACCGGTGTTAATTTCGGCCAACGTTGCGCCACCTTTGGCGACCATGCTGAAGTCTTTCAAGTCTTGCGACGTGTATGACCCTGCTTTAACTTGGGCAAGAATGTATTTGATTGTTGGACGCATGTTCCAAACGTTTGAAGTTACAACCGATTCTGGAGCAGTTGCTTTTTGATCCATTTGATTACCAAATGAGAGCAAGCCCTTTTCTGCTGCTGCTTCGATTACACCAGCACGCTCGGCAAACAAGATGTCAGCACCAGCTGAAATTTGTGAAAGCGCCGCTTCTTTTGCTGCTGTTGGGTCGAACCAAGAGTTGATGAAGTTAATCTTCGCCTCAACTTTTGGATTAACCGACTGTGCACCAGCAATAAATGCGTTGACGATGCGGTTTACTTCTGGCACCGGAATACCACCGACGATGCCGATGATATTTGTCTTGGTCAGACTTCCCGCCAAGATTCCAGAAACATACGCAGGCTCATGAATCCAGTTGTCGAACACTGAGAAGTTTGGCTCTGCAGGTCCGCCACCTGAACCCATCACAAATGCGATATCTGGGTAGTCGAGTGCTACTTTGCGAGCCGACTCTTCGTTGCCAAACGAGTCACCCATGATGATTGCTGGCTTGTCTTCTTCAGCGATCTGTCGCAACGCACGCTCGAAAGCGCCTGATGCATAGCCCACCTTGTCGATGTACTTGTATGTAATTTCGCCCGCATCTGCCATCTCTTGCAGTGCTTCGTGAATCACGCCATCCCACGGCTCTTCAATTGCCGACGAGTAAGCGGCGACAACACTTAAAACGTCGCTGCTACCTTTTGTCTCATCGCTGCCGGTGTTTCCACCACATGCGGTAAGCACAAATCCTGCCAATGCAAGTGCTGCAAAGGCTTTCCCAATCCGACTTTTCTTCATTTAACTTCCCCCTTTAGTTGGTAACCCGTAACCGTAGTACCGATTTTAGAAACCACCAAAAAGCAAAACTTTCAAAGCTTTATCGGTCTCTTCTGCAGTAATCAATGGAGTCAGTTTCGCCGAAACTCTGCCCGAAGATTAAATAAACACTATTCAATTAAAACCGCCCAACAGACGTTAATCACCTCACCTTGCAACTACCTTGCCGTTTTAAGCTGTTGGCGCACACACCTCGTAGGTGCCCCGATGTTGTAACGGCAGCCTGATTGACTCGTCATTCAATCGGTGCCGGTTCGATTCCGGCTTGGGGCTCCGCTAAAACGAACGAAGAGGTGCTCGCGAAACTTCTTACCTAATTTGACGATTTAGGGACACTTCAAGTAGTCAGGGCCGGCAGGGTGACTTGCCGGCCCTGTTTTATTTTGTCTGCCAGAATATTTTTATCTGTACACTTAAAAGCGACGAGTCAAGACCAAATTTATTTGGTAAACCGATTGAAGAACCAAGTGCGGCACAGCAATGTGCCGCACTTGCTATTTACACACTGGTTTTATGCGCCAAAATATTGCGACGGGGTAAACTTGACACCGACGAGTTGTGGCCAAAGAAATTTGGTTAATCGCACAAAGTGGTGAGAGCGGCACAGAGATGTGTCGCTCTTGCCATTTTCGGCCTTTTCGCAAGGTAACCGCAATTACGTAAACGTCTCAAGTGCAAATCATCTGAACATCAGACATTGCAATTGACAATACGATTTAGTCGCGCTTTCTAGTGAGTGGCTAACATAGAAGCCTCGGTGGCAAGGTGGTGCAGACATGCGACGGCAAGTTACAAATCTGAAATTATTTTGCTTAAGTCTCGCAATCCTTTTCGCCACAACAAATCTGTCAGCAAGCGCTGCGGTGAATGGTGGCAAATGCGCCAAAGTTGGCCAAACTCAATCAACTAAAGGTGTTAGTTACGTTTGTGTTAAGTCTGGCAAAAAAACTGTTTGGCAGATCAAGTCATCATCGACGACAGCCACAACCACAACAACAATCGCCACCGAAAAATACATCGCACCAACAACGACAAGCGCCAGCACCGACGACTGCAAACTGATTGAAAACAGTCCAGAGCGCAACAAATGGGGAAACATCTTCGTCGCCTTCCCACCAATCGGTGGCAACTTCGAACCATCTGGCACATTCAAAG
>BJGF01000034.1 GCA_014190295.1 Actinomycetes bacterium
CCATCCCATTTGATAGGTGTGAAAGCGCGCACTGAGCGCCACGAGTTCAGAAACTGTTTCGATATCTTGCGTCGAGTATTTAAGTTTGCGCATTCGCTCTCTTGTCATTCGCGCGCCAACCGCTTCGTGATGATAAAAAGTGACACCTTTTCCGGCACGAATCGACCTTGTCTTTGGTTTGCCTACGTCGTGAAACAGGGCCGCTAAGCGGGTGATCCGAAAATCACATGGCGCATCGGGTTGGACGTTTTCAACAACCGCCAAAGTATGTGTAAGAACATCCTTGTGTCGGTGAATCGGATCTTGTTCTAGTTGCATCGCTGCTAGTTCGGGCAAAAAATGTTGTGATAATCCGTTGTCAACTAAAAACCACAACCCAAGCGAAGGACGAGCCGTCACCATCAGCCGATCAAACTCGTCACGAATTCGCTCCGCGCTCACAATTGTGATTCGCTCGTTCATCGCCTTGACTGCAGCTGTCAGTTCTGGCACCGGCACTACTCCAAGACCAGAAATAAATCGAGCAGCACGCAACATCCGCAACGGATCATCACTGAAACTAATTTCAGGCGAAAGTGGTGTTCGTAAAACTTTGGCTAATAGATCTGCCATTCCATTGAATGGATCAATGAGTTCCGGAGATTCTGAAGTTACATCCAGAGCCATCGAATTGATCGTGAAGTCGCGACGTGCAAGATCTTCGTGAATGTCTTTGGAGAATTGCACATCTGGTTTGCGTGAGTCTGGCGAATATGCCTCGGCCCGATGAGTTGTGATTTCGTAAACACGGTTATCTTTTTTTGCGCCGATTGTGCCGAATTTCTCGCCCTGTGTCCACAATGCATCTGCCCAACCACTGAGGATCAATTTGATTTGATCAGGATGGGCATCTGTTGTCAGGTCAAAATCAAAATCTTCGACATTGCGATCTAACATCAAATCGCGAACTGTGCCACCAACTAAAAAAAGTTTGAAACCAGCGTCACGAAAGCGAGGCACGAGGGGAGCAATTTCGCTCAAAACAGGCGCGAAGCGCTGGGGCACCACGCTCTACAGGCTAGGCAACACCGCACTACAACAGATGCGTTTGCTCAATTGCTCAGCGTTGCTGGCACTACCGTGAATAACTGGTGATTATGCGACTAAAAATACTCGTTGCTCCACTGATCGCGGCCGTGGCAATCAGCACGTTTACATCAACGACATTGGTCGTACAAGTTCAAGCCCAGCAGGTTCGGCCAGTCCAGTCTGTGCAGGCTGTGGCGGGCAATGCGCTGCGATTGACCGTACAAAACTTTCATATTTATACGTCGGGTACTTTGCGATTTGTTTTTACGGTTGATGATCCAACTTTATTGAAAAATTTATTTTCAAACAAAAATTCGGTAGTTCGGGTTTCGCTTGGCTCAATGGTTGTCGGCGGTGAAAAAGAAGTTCGAGAACTTATTTCGACGCCAGGTCGGTTTATTGCAATTGACACTCTTGATTTTTCTCTAAATGATTTGCGAAAGCGCGCTGATCAACAAATCGAAATCAACGCATCAACTACCGATCTGAAAGTCGACACTGAACGAATTGAATTTGGTGATCTAGGTATCTATCCTGTGCGCATCGAGGTACTGATAAATAACGTCGTACAAGCCAACGTAACAACTTTTGTTAATCGTGCCAGCACACTAAAAAGTTCTGAACCGATGCCGATCAATGTCGTAGCCGTATTGGACGGTTCAAATACATTGCAACTTGACGGTTCGCACATTGTTGACGACCTAACACGTGAAAAGTTTTCAAGATTGATAGCGCTCCTAGAGTCAGATGGGCCATTAATTTCTGTGCAAATATCTGGACAAGCAATCAATGGACTCAGCAAGTCGAAAAATCCGGCAGATCAGGCATTACTTGTACAACTAATTGCCGCACTCGGCACGACGACCCTTGTCGGATCAACCTATGTTCAGTTTGATCCATCTAGCGCCAGACAAACCAACCACGACAACGATTTCAAAACGCTTCTTGATCTGGGTAAAAAAAGTTTGCAAGCACTGTCACCTAAAAACGTGCTCACCAGTAATGCGTGGATTGCCAAGACACCACTCGATCAAGACGGTTTAGACCTACTTGCTGATTCTGGGTATGACTCGATTCTGATGATGCCTAACTCGAGTAAGTCTCTAGGTGCTTTTGATAACACTGCGCGACCTTACCGCCTTGTTTCTGGCAACAAAACGCTTTCACTTCATGTTGTTGACCCGAATTACATGACACAGTTGAGCGATCTCAAGAACAATTCTTTCATCGACGCGAGTGCGATCGCCGCGCAGTTGTTGGCACAGCGCAACAAAATTGAAAGTGACGGCGGAACACCTTCTCTGCGGAGAATCGTTCTGACTTCACAAGATGGTTCAGTTGTCAACTCAGATTTATTGCATCAGGTTTTGCTGATCTTAAAACGGGTTCCACTGCAGATTTCAATACAAACTCTCAAAAACATCTCAATGCCACGACAAGATGCATTTAAACTGACGCTGCGGCCTACAAACTCGACACTGTTTAAAGACCGAATTAAAGATTTTGATTTACTGCGCACAGACTTAAACAAATTGAAGTCATCAGTCGGCGAGAATTCAGAGCAATGGGCAAAATGGAACGAACGTCTGCTTGCACTGTCCAGCGAAAACTTAAGTGCGTCTGATTTTGCCGACTTCATCGGACAAACTCGTGGCGAACTTAAGACGCTACGCACCGCCGTAACACTGCAAGAGGGCACGACATTCACCCTTGGCAGTCGAAAAAGTCAGTTGAGATTAGACCTACAGAATTCTTCTGACCAAGACATGGATGTTCAGGTCAGAGTGGTGAGCCCGAAACTTAGTTTCACAAAATCTGCAGCAATTATTCGGGTTCCGGCAAACGGCTCGAACGAATTGGTTGTTGATGTAGTTGCGCTATCCAACGGTTTGTTCCCTGTTGAAATACGAATATTTACGGCCGATGGATTGAGCCAACTAGGCAAAAAAATTGAGGTTTCAGCCCGTGTGAACGCGATTGCGGGCCTTGGACAAGTTGTCAGTGGAGTGGCATTGTTGCTGCTTTTGACATGGTGGGTAGCACATATAAGACGTAGACACCGCAAGCAAATTAGTAAGAACCATCCCGTACTACGCTCAAAGTCATGACCATTCGCATAGTTACCGATTCGGCGTGTGACATCCCACAATCACTGGCCGAAAAACACGACATCACGATCGTCCCACTGACATTTAGTTTTGGGGATCAAGAATTTACCGATCGTAAGAGTTTGACTACCGCAGAGTTCTGGCAACGTTGCAACGAGTCACCGATATTGCCTCAGACTGCAGCGCCGGCGCCGGGTCAATTTACTGCGGCTTACCGCACACTCATCTCACAAGGTGCAACAGGGATTCTTGTGATCAGTCTTTCGCGCGAGCTGTCAGCAACAATGCAGGCAGCCGAGACTGGCGCAAAAGAACCCGGCATTACAGTGCCTGTTCGAATTGTGGATAGTCGTTCGGCAAGCATGGGTCAAGGCATAACTGTGATTGCAATCGCAAAATTGGCCGCCACTGGCGCATCACTTGACGAACTCGAAGCAGCCACAAATGATTTGGCTTCTCGGACCAGGGTGTTTGGGGCGCTCGACACTCTCGAAAACCTCAAAAAAGGTGGTCGAATTAGCGGGGCGAAGGCATTTTTTGCATCAGCATTGGCGATTAAACCGATCATCGAAATACGCGAAGGCACTTTACAAGAGGGCGGCAAAGAACGAACTCGTGGTAAGGCTTTGGCTTTTCTTGTTGAAAAAGTTCGATCGGCTGGAGAGATCACAGATTTAGCGGTTTTGCACGCGCAATGCAGCGATATCGCTCCGTTTCTGGCAAACCTTCAAGAGATTTATCATCAAGAAATAACAGTCAGCGACATTGGCTCGGTCATCGGCTCGCACACCGGAGTCGGCACAGTCGGCGTGACATATCACGTTAAGTGACGGTCAATTAATTGACACTCCCCGTTTGAAGGGTTGCGCAGAACTAGCGTCAAAGTTCAGCGATGAGGCCAGAACCACAAGAAGTACCAGTAGATTCGCAGCGACTTCTCGCTGGTCGATATCGCCTTGACCGTCAAATCGCACGTGGTGGAATGGCCGAAGTTTGGCTTGGTGTTGATACTTTTTTAAATCGTCAAGTTGCAATCAAAGTTCTTAAACCGCAACTTGCAAGTGACCCAGTCGTAGCCGAGCGTTTTCGTCGTGAAGCGGTTGCTTGCGCCGGATTAAATCATCCAAATATTGTCGCGGTCTACGACTCGGTTGAAGACAACGGACGACAAGCAGTTGTGATGCAATACGTCCAAGGAAAAAGTTTGCGCGAGCTTTTAGATCGTAGAAAACGACTCGGACCTCTGCTCACAATTCACATGGGTGCAGCAATGGCTGCTGCGCTTGATGTTGCGCATCAATCTGGTCTCGTACATCGTGATGTTAAGCCGGGAAATATTTTAATAACTCCCGAAGGTCGCTTTCTTCTCGCAGATTTTGGAATCGCTAAAGCACTTGGCAGCAGTACCGATGATCTGACTCATGACAACATCATGATGGGCACCGCAAAATATTTATCGCCCGAACAAGTTCGTGGAAGACCGCTTGATGGTCGAGCAGATCTTTACGGACTAGGGCTCGTTTTATATGAATGCCTGGCCGGAAAGGTGCCGTTTTTAGGAGAAACAGATGCCGACACCGCCCTGGCGCGACTGCAGCGCGAGCCAACCGACTTGGCACATCTGCGACCGTCGCTTGCACCACAACTTGTCCGCGTGATTCATAAATTATTAGCCCGTAATCCAGATCATCGCTACGCAACGGGTGAAGAAACTCGAACTGCACTGATGGATGCGATAAGTGCACAACACGATCACACAACATCAATGACCCCGCCATCTGGGGCGAGAGCACCAAAGCCAAATCGTCAAGTGATTACCCCGGACGAACCGGCAGTGGACAGTTCGTCTCAACCAGTTATAAAACCTGCAAGCTTTACTGCGCCGAAAAGAATTACTCGTGACTCGAATCAAAAAACAAAACCAGCGAAGTCATCTTCGTTCAGAAAACTGCCGGGCTCAACGAAAATTCTCGGCTTAATCGTTGTTTTGCTGAGCGTCGCAGTGGTGTTTGTTGCGACTCGCGATATCAGATCAGCACAACTGTCGACTACCGACATTACTGTCGTTGCGCCCGATCTTGGACCTGTCACTATTTCTCGAATGACGAGTTACGACCCGAATGGTGATGCACAAGAAAACGAAACAGAAATTTGGGCTTTGCAAGACAACAATCCAAAAACAGTTTGGTCTACCGACTGTTATGTCAATCAATTTTTTGGAACAAAACAATATGTCGGTGTTTTGATAGAACTGTCACGCGCAACAACCGGCACTTTGCGGGTCGCGATGAAGAATGGTCCGTGGTCACTTGAGATGTATGCAGCAAATGACAACGCCCCGGCATTGCTCGAACAATGGGGTCAGCGACTCAACACCGATTACAACACACGTCGTGGAATTGCTCAATTCGTCGTTGCTAATCCAGCGCAATATGTTTTGCTCGTGATGCGTGAAGTCGGTAAAAGTGTGCAATGCGGTGCGGCGAATCCTTATCAAGGATTAATTCAGGACGTTTCTTTCGTCGCCGCCTAATTTTGACGCAACACGCAAGAGACGAAGGTTAGTCTTAATGCGTGATCTCTAATCCGTTTACCGATCCAAAATGGGCTAACAAAACTGTTGAAATAATCGACCGTTGCGTGGGTTTCGTCCGAAATAAAACGACGAAACCTTTTGCTAATCTGTTGCGCGCAATCGTCTTTGGATTTATTGCAATCGTTGCTGGCTTGGTGGTTTTTGTACTGGGTTTAATTGGCCTTGCACGTGGCCTGCAAGAGTTACTTGACATTTGGTTGACAAGACCAAATGCTGTGTGGATATCGTATTTTGTTTTAGCGATATTGTTCGGCGGCACCGGCGCAATGATGATGCGTAAACGACATACAAGCACGGATAACTCAGATAAAAAATAAATTTACGAAAGGCAATCTAATGTCAGTTAACGAAACTAACCATCAAAATGTAATCATCATCGGATCTGGCCCGGCTGGGCTAACTGCTGCGATATATACCGCTCGCGCCAATCTTGCGCCATTAGTGATCGAAGGAGAACCATCTTCAACATCTGATCAACCAGGTGGCCAATTGATGCTGACGACAGAAGTAGAAAACTTTCCTGGGTTTCCTCAAGGTGTGATGGGCCCCGATTTGATGTTGAAGTTTCGCGAACAAGCGGCGCGCTTTAATACGACTTTTATCACCGAAAAAGTCACGAAAGTTGACTTTTCTAAGCGTCCGTTCACGGTTTGGGTGCGAGATACGAAATACACGGCTGACTCAATCATCGTTAGCACTGGTGCGCAATCAATCATGCTCGGGCTAGAAGACGAAGCTCGCTTCTACGGTCACGGGCTTTCAACATGTGCGACTTGTGATGGATTCTTTTTTCGAGGTCAAGAAATAGCAGTTGTGGGTGGGGGCGATTCGGCGATTGAAGAGGCTACATTTCTGACAAAATTTGCGAGCAAAGTAACAATCGTCCATCGCCGCGACGCTTTGCGAGCTTCAAAAATTATGCAAGATCGAGCGCGTAATAATCCAAAGATCGAATTCAAATGGAACTCGCAGGTCACCGAGATAATCGGCACTGACAAACTTCAAGGAATTGGTTTAGTCGACACGGTTACAGGAGAACGCTCAAAATTAGGCGTGACCGGATTGTTCGTAGCAATTGGACATCGTCCAAACACTGATCTGTTTAAAAATGTGCTCGAAATGGAAGACAGCGGTTACCTAAAGACACGATCTGGTTCTTCGTACACAAACATTGACGGAATATTTGCGTGCGGTGATGTGCAAGATCACACTTACCGTCAAGCAATTACCGCAGCCGGGTCTGGTTGCATGGCGGCGATTGATTGCGAACGGTGGCTTGAGTCACAGCACTAGCCCAGGGGCTCACCTGTTGGTCATTGCAAGCGAGATAACCTAATTTCTGCGCACAAATTAGTGTGAACTTTACGAAAGGCAACTAATGGCTGATGGAATTATCATTCTGACGAGTGCAAACTTTGATGAGACAGTTAAGTCTTCGTCTACGCCGATACTTGTAGATTTTTGGGCCGAATGGTGCGGGCCGTGCAAAGCAATGAACCCGATTCTTACTGAAATTGCCAAAGAGCACGCCGGAAAAGTAACCATTGCCAAACTAAACGTCGATGACCACGGTGATATTGCTCAACGTTTTAGCGTGATGAGCATTCCAACGATGATGTTGTTTCAAAATGGTGAGATGAAAAAGAAAATGATTGGTGCTAAAGGCAAAACCCAACTACTCGCGGAGATCGCAGAATTTATCCCGACCAAGAGTTAGTCCTCGGTGACAACCTTGCGGTTGTTGGCGATCTTCAGCGGCGGTTACATGACGCCAACCTCTTAGATATTGCTCGGGTTAATGCAGGGACTTTCTGCCAGCAAACAAAATCAGCAGTCGAAGAACTTCAGCGTCGACGGGGTTTGCACATTTCTGGAGTGTGTGATCAAGCAACCTGGCTGACACTTGTCGAGTCATCATTTCAATTGGGTGATCGCCTACTCTATTTAACTTCTCCCCTATTGCGTGGCGACGATGTATCTGAACTGCAGCAAATGTTGTCTCGCACCGGTTTTGATTGCGGACGTGTGGACGGATATTTGGGTAAGAAAAGTGCGAAAGCTCTGACTGATTTTCAACAAAATTATGGTGTTGTTGCAGATGGCATTTGCGGGCCGGCAACTTTGCAAGCACTAACTCGGGCGAGTCGACACAGTGGTGTTGGTCCAGGAGTTGGCGTAGTCATAGAACGACATACGGCTCCAAAATATGGTGATGATCTTGCCGAGTTTCGGGTCGTGATCGGTCAATTTGGTTCGCTTGACAAATTGACACACGAATTAGGTGATCGACTTCGAGCACAACATACTCACGTTGCGATGATCCATGATTCTGACCCACATCGTCATGCACAACTTGCAAACGATTTTGCTGCAGATTTATATATCGGCATCGAATCACGTGAAACGCAGGTTTGCGATATTGCGTACTATCACACACAAGGTTTTCACTCGGTTACTGGACATGTTTTTGCAACACTGGCTGCTGAAGCCATCGAGCGTTCTGCGCCGTGGTTTACTCCAACGGTTAATGGCATGCGATTGCAGGTCTTACGCGAGACCACGATGCCGGCGGTCGTCTGTGGATTAGGCCCTGTAAACCGCGTTATCCCCCATTGTGCAGTAATTGCCGATGACCTAGCAAACGCAATGGCCGTATGGGTTAAAACCACATCCATGAAATTTGCAGGGTAGTTCGCCGACAGTTAGAAAGTTTTCCCCAAAGTTATACACATGTTGTGCGGAACCTAAAGTGAACCTTGAGCGTCAAGTTCAACTTGACTGTAAGAATTATTTACACAAACCGCACAAAAATATTTACTTGAAAATTTAATCGGTGCTTGGTGAACCTTCGGTCATCGCACGATAAATGCGCTCAAGATCGTCGTAGTCAGCGAAATCAATAGTCACTCGACCTCGACCCAAAGTTGACGTGACAGAAACTGTTGTGGCTAAATGTTCGCTAAGTAATCTTTGTAGTTCGACTAATCCTGGTTCAGGCAGAGTTGTGGTGTGAACTTTATTTTTTGTAGTACCAGTTTTGGTATTATTTGAAATATTTGTTTTGGTAACTCGCCCAGTGCTCGCGCGTACTGCGTCTTCAATTGCGCGAACAGTCCAACCTTCGTTTGCGCATTGTCGGGCAAGTTGTTCTTGCTTTGTTTTGTCGGTTACACCAAGCAAAGCACGTGCGTGTCCGCCAGAAAGTCTGCCGTCAGCCAATAATTGCTGAATAGATGGCGACAAAGAAAGCAATCGCAGTGAATTTGTGATTACTGTCCGAGATTTACCGACTTTTTCTGCAACTTGCTCATGTGTCATCGAGAAATCATCAAGTAACTGCTTATAAGCAGCAGCTTCTTCAAGCGGCGTTAGATCTTGTCGGTGGAGGTTTTCGACTAATGCCTGCTCGACTGATGAGACATCATCAGTTTCACGAACTAAGGCTGGAATCATGGTTAATCCGGCTCGCTGTGCGGCCCGCCAACGTCGCTCGCCTGCTATTAATTCAAAGGCAATGCCTGCTTTTGCCCCACCTGGCGAACTGGGTCGAACAAGAATTGGTTGCAACACACCCACTGCCTTGATTGACGCAGCAAGTTCAGCAAGTGCGTCGTCGTCAAAGTGAATTCGGGGTTGATTCGTGTTTGGAGCAATCGTTTTAACATCTAAATTGCGCAGTCCCATGCCACCGACTGGCGTATCACCTGAGTCATTGCCTGATTTGCGCGCATCCCGACCGGGAATTAATGCGTCTAATCCTTTACCGAGCCCTGTTGGACGTGCCACCACTGATCTCCTTTGCAATTTCGCGATAAGCCTTTGAGGCTGCTGATGAAGGATCAAAAGTCGTTACTGGCTTGCCGTGCGATGGGGCTTCAGCCACACGAACCGACCTTGGCACAACCGTTTTGCATACTTTGTCACCGAAGTGTTCGCGAACCTCACGGACAACATCATCAGCAAGTGTTGTATGCGTATACATCACACAAGCAATATGGGTTACTTCAAGAGTCGGGTTAAGCACTTGGCTGACACGGTCGACGCTGCGCAATAACTGGCCGAGTCCTTCGAGAGCGAAATATTCGCATTGAATCGGGACAAACACTTCGGTTGCAGCCGTTAAACCATTAACGGTCAGTAACCCAAGCGATGGAGGACAGTCAAGTAACACATAGTCATATTGATCAATCACTGCTTCAAGGGCTTTTTTAAGCCGTTGTTCACGACCCATTTCAGGCACAAGTTCGATATCGGCCCCGGCAAGATCTAGGTTTGCTGGCGCTATAAACAGGTTCTTAACTGCAGTTGGTTCAATGCAATTTTCAAGTTTTTCGCCACGCAGCAATACGTCGTAAATAGTCGCGTCCAGATCTCTGGCGTTGATGCCCAGTCCTGTTGAAGCATTGCCCTGTGGGTCTAGGTCAACTACTAGCACCCGATAATCAAGTTCGGCCAGTGAAGCCCCGATTGTGATTGCCGTAGTCGTTTTGCCAACGCCACCTTTTTGATTGGCAAAAGCAATAATTCGTGGCAGTGGGCGACTCGGCGACGCCGCTTGGTCTTTGCCTGATTCGCCCATAGTCCAAGCCTAGTTAAGGGTGTCCCATAGAAAATGGATGGGTTAGGCGACTTAATAGCGGGCTAGTTATGTTTCACGTGGAACATGGGTAGTTGGTCAACTAGCGGTCTAAGCGGTGAAGTCGCCGTTCTCAAGGTCTGGATGTTTCACGTGGAACATCGCCACCGATCCAAGCCGAGTTGGACCATCTAGGCCAAGGGCTAAAACCTGCTGATGATCCCATCGAGACGGGATATCTGGTGGGGGTTCACTAACGATAATTACTCCCCCAGGTTTAACCAGATCTCTGGACAAATTAAGGGTTTGAATTGGTGGGCCCAAACCACGGCTCATCGCCACGTCAAAGTGTTTTGCCCAGGTTGAATCTCGAACCATATCGCTGATCTCGCTGCACAATACCGTTACTCGGTCGGCAAGATCTAAAGCGTTAACCGCTCTTAACAAGCTGTCCGTACGACCAGATCGGCGGTCTACTAAAACAAGGTTAAGTTCTGGGCATTCGAGAGCAACAATCAAACCTGGCACTCCTGCCCCACTGCCAAGGTCTACGGCAATTAGTGCTGTTTTGGGTATCGCTTCAGAGAACCATTTAGCGTGACTAATAATCTCATCAACTGGGACGGCCGTTAAAGCACCTGTCCTTTGGGCTTCGCGTAAAACTCTCTCAAGAACCCTTAATTTCGCAGGGTCAATTGAAGCCATGATCAGAAACTATCTAATTTTCGGACGTGTTTCTAGACAGCTTTGTGAAACTTCAGTAAATCTTGTCGCCAGACCTAGAGAAGAGTCTGGCGAATTTGGCGAGTCTTACGATTCTTGAGACTCGGATGCCTGATCTGAATCTTGGTCTTCTACCGAGCTTTCAAGAGTTGAAGCCAAAGCCACAACTACCCTACGGAAAGGATCAGTACCCTCTGAACGCGTCGAGATGCCTTCGCTTTCGACAAGTGCATCATGCACGATCTTGCGATCGGCTGAGTTCATTGGCTCTAAAGCACGGGCTTGACCTGAAGTTTTAACATCAGCAGCAACTTTGAGTGCAAATCGGCTCAACGCCTCACGTCGTTTTTCGCGATAACCGGCAACATCAACACGCAAGCGTGTTTCGTGATCACCAAGTCGACGTTGACTAACGACTCGCGTTAGATCTTGCAAAGCCATCAAAGTTGTACCTTTTGTGCCAACCAAGAAGTTCAGGTCGTCACCAAGTACGTCAATATCAATGTTTTCGCCTTCAACTTTTGCCGAAACTGAACCTTTTAGACCAGCCGCAGTGACTAAACCTTCCAAAAATGTAGTCGCCACATCACTCACGGTGGTTGGATCTACTGGAGGAAGATCGGCTCTTGGCGTGCGTTCACGCGGAGCATCATTTCGATCTGGCCGGTCGGCGCGAGGCGAGCGTGAGCCACGATCAGTTCGCGGGCCCCGTTCGCTACGTTCGCCACGTTCTGAGCGTTGCTGACGTGGTCGGGCAGGTCGTTCAGACCGTTCAGTTGTTGGCTTTCCACGGCGGTCGCGGCGGTCGGCTTTGGCTCGAACCGAGTTTGGCTTAATTCGAGCGCGAACTCGAGCCTCACCGCGGGTTCGACCAAAAAGGCCTGCTTTTGGCTCTTCAACGACTTCAAATTCGGCGTCTACATCATCGACCCCTAAACGGTCGAGGGCCAATGCTTTTGCGTCGTCAATTGTTTCTGCTGTTGTTTCTACCCATTCCATGATTTAATTTCCTTTCGGTTGTATTAGAGATTTGGTTTTTTATTTCGCGGTATCGAACCACTGCGGTTTTTCCCTGGTGGTTGAGGTCGACGACGAGATGGTTGTGCTTGACTATTTTTTGATGGAGTAACGCGCTTGCTGATAAATTTTTGTGTTTCGTTGGTGTTATTTTTTTTCTGATTTTTTTTATCACTCTTATCGTTGTCGTCTTTTTTTGAATTATCTTTCATTTCACGTGCTGTCGCACTTGCCGCCTGCGCTTGTTTGCCGAGGCTGCCATCTCTTTTATAGAATCGTTGTGTGATGTACTGCTGTTGAATAATTCGAATCACTGCTTGCATCATGTAATAAACAATCAACGCAGTTGGCAACCAAATTTGAAACACAGCAAACGCAACCGGCATATATTGCATCAACTTTGCTTGACTTGCTGACATTGTCGGGCTGGCCGTGCGCGAGGCAATCATTCGTTGCTGGACTAGGTATAAACCCGCCAAAAGCACTACCAGTAAGGCGTATACAAGCCCGGACTTGAAGTCGTCTTGCATCGCGGCGATCGGTTTTTTAGCCAAATCAATACCAAATGAAACCATCTCGGTTTTGCCTACAAGTGATTTATAAATTGCTGATGATTCGTCTAAATATTTTGGAATAAAAGCACCATTTGGCTTTGCTCGATTCGTCAATCCGCTAATTGCGCGAAACATAACAATAAACACCGGCATCTGGGCGAGTAACGGCAAACAAGACGCAAGTGGATTCACTTTGTGTTCTTGATACAACTTCATCATTGCTTCGTTGAGTTTTTGACGCTCACCTTTAAACTGTTGTTGCAACCGTTTCATTTCTGGTTGCAGTCTTTGCATCTCAAGCATGCCCTTGGTGCTCTTAAGCGTCAGTGGCGTGATCAACAACATCACCGCAACTGCGACCATCGCGATCGCAAATGTGTAGTTTGGAATCCAACTATAAAAAAGTGCGATCAACCAAGAGGCTGCGCCGAAAAAACTATTGAACATTTTCAAAAACTGCTTTCTTTGAGTTTGGATGCTCATCGCAACAGGCGATTTCTGGCACGGGGTCAAAACCGCTCGGACCAAAAGGGCGACAGCGTGCCAACCTTCGCAAAGTCAATAAGCCGCCCCGCCATGATCCATGAATGGTGATCGCTTCTTGGGCATAATTCGAGCAACTTGGGTAAAACCGGCAAGGCGATAGGCGATAGGCAAAAGCCTGTTGATACCAATTGATTACCTGAAGCATCATTTTGTTCATGGTCTAATTGCCAGCCTTGGCGGCGCAACGCCCGAGCAACGCATCGACTTGGATGCTCAAATCATTAAATGACAGTTTTGTTGCCCCTGAGGCAGCGCCGACTAGATACCAGCCCGGCAAAAGCCCGCTGGCCTTGGCCCGAAACAGTTCACGTAGCCGACGGCGCAGTAAGTTGCGCTTGACCGCGCTACCTACTTGACGGCCCAAAGCGTAGGCAATCGCTGGCTGGGTAAGAGATTTATCAGTGATCATGCTGCACCAAAGGGTTCCCGAGCGAACATATGTTCCCTCTCGTTGAAGTCGTTGAAAGATCTGCCGCGTCTGAATGCGACTGATCAAGCAGAGAGCCGGTAGCGGCCCTTTGCCCGACGAGATTTGAGCACGGCCCGGCCGGCTCGAGTGCTCATACGGTTGCGGAACCCGTGTTTGCGGGACCTGCGGCGATTGTTTGGTTGAAAGGTGCGTTTCACGCACGGCTCCTGACGTCAAGAAAAATTTGTACTTGTCAGGCTAGGGGTAGAAGTATCAGAGGGCAACACGAGATTCAGATTCGTCAGCATTTCTCCCCCTGTGGAAAACCTGCTAATTTCGCTCTCCCGATTGATATTCCGAGGCTCTATCCACAAGGTGTGGGTTGAGCGCGAAATTCAAGTTTCTGTTAGAAGAAATCCGCCGAGAAAGAAAACGAAATGACAAACGAAACAGTTGAAACAGTCCAAGAGCACGAAACACTCTGGAAAGCCACAGCACAGGTTTTGCGATCACAAGTTTCAGAGGCTGTTTGGTTTTCTACATTCAATGATGCGGTAGCAATCGCCGATGACAAGATGAGTTTGCGTTTGCGGGTGCCAAATTCTTTTGTGCGGGACCGAATTTTGACTCGATACATGTCGCTCGTGCGTGATGCACTCGACGAAATTGGCGCCGCTGATCGCGAACTGCTAGTTGATGTGCAAACGGCAACCGCCGTTGACGTGCTTGAACGATTAACAGTTGAACGGCCAACATCACTTTTGGAACCAATCGTCCTCGAGCGCGAGACAGCAACAAAAAAACAGACTCAGACGCAAAAAGTGCGTGCAGGCAAAGGTGCGGCAATAGGACTCAATCCGCGTTACACGTTTGAAACTTTTGTTAAAGGGGCTTCAAATCAGTTTTCTCTGGCTGCGGCAATGCGTGTCGCAGAAACCCCAGGTCGATCATATAACCCTTTGTTTATATATGGTTCAGCCGGACTCGGCAAGACCCACTTATTGCACGCGATTGGCTACTACGTGCACGAGAACTACCCCGACCTTGAAGTTCGCTATGTCTCTACTGAAACTTTTTTGAACGAATACGTCGACGGCATCCGCAACAATACAATTGCTGCGTTCAAGCGCCGCTATCGCGAAGTTGATGTGCTGTTAATCGACGACATCCAGTTCATGGAAGGCAAAGAGGGTCTACAAGAAGAGTTCTTCCATACTTTCAATTCGTTACACGGTGCAAACAAGCAAATCATCATTTCTTCTGACCGTGTTCCGGACGCAATTCCAACATTAGAAGATCGTTTGCGAGGCCGTTTCAGATGGGGACTAATCACCGATGTGCAACCGCCAGATATGGAAACACGTTTAGCAATTTTGCGCAACAAAGCTGAGCGTGACGGCACCGAAATTTCGAGTGATGTTCTTGAATTCATCGCCAGCAACGTAACTTCTAACATTCGCGAACTAGAAGGCGCATTAATTCGCACAACGGCTTACGCAAGTCTCAACAAAACAACCGTGGATGTAGATCTAGCCAAAACGTTGCTCACCGACCTGCTCACAAAGAACACCGTCAAACCCCGCACCGACGAACAATTATTAAAAGAAATTGCAGATTTTGTTGGTTTTAGTGTTGACGAGATAAAAGGCAAGAGCCGACAAAGACCCTTGGTCACGGCACGCCAAACTGCGATGTATGTAGTACGTGAACTTACCGAACTTAGTTACCCGGCGATTGCTCGGTTGTTTGGTGGTCGAGATCACACGACTGTAATTCATGCGGTTGAAAAAACTCAGCGTGTAATTAAAGAACGAAAAGAAGTTTATGAGCAGGTCACTCAGTTAATTAAGAAATTTAAAACTTCATGAGTGCTCTGTGTGTAACGATGTGTAAACCTTGCGAATTATCGGTGGATAACAGTTGGTTGTCCACACACGGTGAAACTACAAATCTGCAAGATGTGATCAATACCCCAACTGTTTACACAGGCACAAACCGCATCTACGCTGGGCCAAAGCTGGTTAATCCACAATCCACAGCACTTATTACTGTTATTAGTTATTTATATGGATCTCCACATCCAACAATCGCCAACTTCGCAAAACAAAATACACATCAAAAAGTGAGGTCAGAGTATGAAATTTAGAGTCGAAAGAGAGCTTCTTTCTGAGGCACTCGCCGCCGCGGCGCGAGTCGCATCAAATCGCAACAACGCGATGCCGGCTTTGTCTGGTGTTCATCTTGCCGTTAAGGGCGACACGCTTGTTTTAACATGCACCGACAATGATCTGAGTGTGCGGTTTAGTCTCGCTGTTGGCGGATCTCAAGACGGGGTTGCTGTTGTTAGCGCAAAACTAATCAGCGACATCGTGCGCTCGATGCCAGAAGAAAAGGTGACCATTGATGCGCAAGGCGAAGAGATAATCGTTTCAGCCGGTAAATCACAGTTCACGGTGCCGGCATTTGCAGCCTCAGACTTTCCAAATATCGTCACAGCCGGCACTCAACCAGTAACAATGAGCGCAAAAGTTTTCGGCGAATCACTAGGTCAGGTCGTCCGTGCTTCATCCAACGACATGCAACGATTGGCGCTAACCGGCGTACTAATGGTCGCCGAACCAGATTCGGTTTGTTTGGTGGCTACAGATTCATATCGTTTGGCGGTTCGCGAGTTGCCGGGCGCAACGATGCTTGGCCATGGCGCTGAAATTGTCGTTCCGGGGCGGGCGCTAAGCGAACTGGAGCGTTTAATCGGCGGCGCTGAAACCATGACTATGGCACTTGGCGAAAACCGCGCAACGTTT
>BJGF01000035.1 GCA_014190295.1 Actinomycetes bacterium
GGTTTACTCCTGACCAATTAGATTTGCCGTTTGAAGCCAGCCAAGTAGGGCCAGCGGGTTCGATGCTTGGTTCTGGTGCAGTGATGGTGATGGATGAAACAACAGACATTCCAGCGGCCGCACTCACGCTGACACATTTTTATGCTCATGAATCGTGTGGCAAGTGCACGCCATGTCGTGAAGGCGGAACATGGTTAGAGCGAATTCTTCGTCGCATCGTCGATGGAAGTGGGACCGATGCAGATCTGCAACAACTTCTCGAAGTTGGCGCAATGATTTGTCCAGGTGACTTTCCGCATGCAGCGAACGAAAAACTTGGCCTAAAGGCAGTGCCGTTTCCATACAAGATGACGACGATCTGCTTTGTCGGGCCATCTGCATTTGCACCGGTGCATTCTGCGCTGACACTTTTTAGAAGTGAATTCGAAGCGCGAGTTACAAAGCGCGTGACAATTCCGGTTACTGCAGTTGGGGTGAGTTCATGACGATTGTTGATCCAGTGGGCGAAAAAATTGTGGTTGATCCGAATGTTGTGAATATCACGATTAATGACAAGCCGGTTCTGGCGCGCAAAGGTGAATTCATCATCGCTGCTGCTGATCGCACAGATGACTTCATCCCAAGATTTTGTTATCACCCTCGTATGAGCTCGGTTGGCATGTGTCGCCAGTGTCTTGTCGAGGTCGAAACTCCGCGCGGGCCAATGATGGTTGTGTCATGCATGACACCAGTGGCTGAAGGTCAAATTGTTCGCACAGCCACAGACACGGTTAAAAAGGCTCAAGAAGGTGTGCTCGAATTATTGCTTGCAAATCATCCACTTGATTGCCCGGTTTGTGACAAAGGTGGTGAGTGCCCGCTGCAAGATCAGGCGTTTAGTCACGGCCCGGGCGAAAGTCGATTCATTGAAGAAAAACGTCACTACGAAAAGCCAATCGCGATTAGCGAGATTGTTTATTTAGACCGTGAGCGTTGCATTTTGTGCGACCGTTGCACACGATTCGCCGACGAAGTTGCGGGCGATCCACTAATTTCGTTTACGAGTCGTGGCAACGACACACAGGTTTTAACTTTTCCAGATGAGCCGTTCAGTAGCTATTTTTCAGGCAATACAGTGCAAATTTGTCCAGTTGGTGCGCTGACCGCGAAGCCTTATCGATTTAAAGCACGTCCTTGGGATTTAGACCAAACCGAAAGTACTTGCACTTCGTGTTCGGTGGGTTGTCGCATTGTCGTGCAAAGCAGCCGCGACGAATTAGTTCGCTATCAAGGTGTAGATATTGACCCTGTCAACTGGGGCTGGTTGTGTGATCGTGGTCGTTACAACTTTGAGTCGGTTAATTCAACAGAAAGACTCACGACTCCATTAATCAAAGATGGTTCAGAACTTGCAACGACATCTTGGTCAGTTGCACTTGAATCGGCCGCGAGATTAATTCGTCTTGCACTCGTTAACGGTTCTGATTCGGTGGCGATTTTGGGTGGCGCTCGTGGAACGAACGAAGATGCTTTTGCTTGGGCGTTGCTCGCAGACCAACTGGGCATTTCTCAACGCGATGCCCAACTCGGAGATGGTTTAACTCCTGAAATATTTAATCTTCCACAGGCCACAATCGACGAGACATGTGCCGCGAGCACAATTATTTTGTTGTCACCAGACCTGAAAGAAGAACTTCCGGTTTTGTATTTGCGAATTCGTGATGCCGCGCAAAAGCGAAAATCTCGAATCGTCGAGTTTTCTTCACACGACTCTGGTTTGACCCCTTACGCTTGGCGAAGCATCGGATATGAACCAGGTCAGCAAGCACAAGTTGTTCGCCAGACACTTGATACTCCAGAAATGTCAGAGCAACTTCGTCGAGGAGATGTCGTCGTCGTCGTTGGTCGGGCGAACTTGGCAGAAAACGAGTCGCTTACTTTGCATGCACTCGCTGAACTTCTGCACACGGTACCGAATGCAAAAATTCTTCCAGTCTTGCGTCGCGGCAACGTACGGGGTGCAGTTGCAGCAGGATTGACTCCACAAAAAAACTCTGGTGATGCAATTGATATTTTGACGAAAGCAGCAACAGGAAAACTCGAGTGCTTAATTTTGCTGGGTGCCGATCCGTTTTCTGATGTCGCAGATTCAACACTCGTTGAACGTGCATTCGCGCAGATTAAAAATGTGATCAGCATCGATACTTTCGTGAATCGATCTAATCGCAATGCCGATGTTGTCCTGCCTGCCGCTGCATTTGGCGAAAAAAATGGCACAACCACGAACCTTGAAGGTCGAGTCAGTAATGTGACTCAGCAAATTACTCCGCGCGGCACGTCCCGTCCCGATTGGATTATCGCAACCGAACTGGGCTTGAGCCTTGGTGCAGATATTGGTGTTTCAAGTCTGGATGAGTTGCATCAAAAAATGATTTCTTGCGTTGCAGAGTTTTCAAGTTGTGCAAATGTCGCGGCAATTCAAAGTGACGGTGTGTTGATGGTGCATGAGACGCCTGTGACAATTTCGCGAAGCCCAATAGTTTCGATAGATCGCAATTCATACAACTATCGACTTGTGGTTTCACGCACGATGTATGACAAGGCGCAATCAACTGTTGCTAGCCAGTCTCTTTCTGGAATTATCACCGAGGCAGCAATTTATGTGCATCCGCTAGATCTTGCTCGAATTGGAGTTGTAGAAGGCACAAGCGTGCGAGTCGGTATCGACGGAACAAATATTGTTATCCCAGTAAACGCAAATAATGGTGTTCACCGAGGTACGGCTTGGTTGCCGTACAACCATACGGGTGTCGACATTCGGCCATTACTTAATATCGCCTCAGATATTGTCGACGTTCGAATTGAGGTAATCAAGTGATCGCTCTTGACACACTTCTTATTGACAAGATTCTGTGGACACCATTGTTGATTGTGTTGTTAAAAGTTGTTGTTGTTTTTGTGATCGGTCTATTGGCAACGATGCTGATGGTTTGGTTCGAGCGCAAAGCAATTGCCGGTATGCAAAATCGAATCGGCCCCAATAAGACAGGACCATTTGGTATTTTGCAAACGCTTGCTGACGGCATCAAATTATTTTTTAAAGAAGATTTAATTCCAAATCGAGCGGATCGATTTGTGTTTGTGCTCGCCCCGTTTTTGTCTTTCGTGCCGGCATTTTTGGCATTTGCAATTATTCCACTCGGTGGAGACTTCCGTAATGGCAATGCTGGTGAAGTCACGTGGTTTGGGCAGGTTACGAAAGTCCAACTTGCCGACCCACCGATCGGCGTATTATTCGCGCTGGCAATTTCGTCAATCGCGGTTTATGGAATCATGCTCGCCGGTTGGTCGAGTGGATCTAAATATCCACTCTTAGGTTCAGTTCGTGCTTCTGCACAAATGGTTAGTTATGAAGCGGCACTCGGATTGTCCTTGGCCTCGGTGCTATTGATTTCTGGCACACTTTCAACAAGTGGCATTGTCTCGGCCCAGTCAAGAATCACCGATTGGCACTTCTTTTCAACTGGAATCTTGCCGTTTATAATTTTTCTTATTGCTGCCACAGCCGAACTAAATCGACCACCATTTGATCTTGTTGAGGCAGAGCAAGAACTTGTCGGTGGTTTCAACACCGAATATTCGTCGATTCGATTCGCCTTGTTTTATCTTGCAGAATTCATGAACACCGTCACTATGTCTGCGCTTATCGTGACGCTATTTTTCGGTGGTCCACAGCCGATCGCATTCGGTGATTTTGTATTCGATATTCCGTTGATCCCAAATGCACTTGAGGGAACAATTTGGCTGTTGGCCAAAGTTCTCGTATTCCTATATATATACATTTGGTTCCGCGCGACTCTTCCGCGATTGCGTTATGACCAACTAATGGATCTTGGTTGGAAGGTTCTGATTCCAGCGGCACTTGGTTGGTTCATGCTGTTGGCATCACAGCGATTAGCACGACAAAACGATTGGAACATTTTTTTGGTTACAACATCTGCAGTAGTAGTGATGATTGGTTGTTATTTACTTCTGCAGGCGGCATTTTCTCAAAGCGCGCGCCAACGCGAGACACAAGGACCAATGTTCTAATGGGCTACCTCGGGGGATTTTTAGTAACACTTCGTCAACACGGAGAAAGAAACCGTGTTACTACGCAATATTCGGGTGGGCGAGTGTTCCGTCGCAATAAGCGGCGCGCTGTCAAGATGGATGAAAAGCTCGAAAAACCAGAGCGGTTGCATGGTCGCCATGTCCTCAATCGTTACGAAGACGGTATGGAAAAGTGCATCGGTTGTGAGTTATGCGCCGCAGTTTGCCCAGCGAAGTGCATTCACGTTCGTGGAGCCGACAATGATCCAACAGATCCAACGTCACCCGGAGAGCGTTTTGGTTGGATTTACGAGATCAACTATTTGAGGTGCATTCATTGTGACTTGTGTGTTGAGGCATGCCCTACCGAAGCAATCACCGAAACAAAACTCTTTGAGTTTTCATTCATCAATCGACAAGATGCGATTTATACAAAGAACGAACTTCTTGTTGACAACTCTGGCAAGCCCCAGCAACTGGCTTGGGAAGATTGGCGCGAAGGAGAAGACCAAAACACTTCGGGTTGGATGCGAGCGACTGCTGCTTCTGGTGATGCGAACTTCACCGGTGTCGTGTCATGGAGTGGTGAATTAGGTTATGGCGTGCGTCCAGCAGAAGAAAAGAGCGAATAAATGGAGTTCTTCGTTTTCGTTTGTGCTGCGCTGATGATTCTTGTTGGGGCAGTTGGCGTAATTATTCGAAGTCACCCGGTGCACGCAGCATTGAGTCTTGTCCTGACACTGTTTGGTGTTGCGGTTTTATTTGTCGCCCAAGACGCACATTTTCTTGCAGCAGTACAAGTAATTGTTTACGCCGGGGCAATCGTCGTGCTGTTCTTGTTCGTAATCATGTTGCTGGGTGTTGATCGAGTAGAAAATCTACGAACTGAGCCACTCACATCTCAGCGTCCACTTGCGATAATTGTCAGCCTTGGTTTGATCGGAGTGCTCGTCGCCGCGTTCGTAAGAGGCAGTGACGCTTTGCATGAGCGTGGCGAAGGTATAAATATTCCTGATTTAACGACAGGCACAGACGCAAACACCACGCAACTTGCAGAATCTATTTTCTCTCGATATGTCGTGGCATTCGAAGTAACTTCGGTGCTTTTGGTTATTGCAGTTGTCGGAACAGTACTTCTCGCTCGTCGAACCAAGACGGTTGTAGCAGAGAATCTCAAATGATCGGTCTGTCACTAGTTCCTACCGCTTCGTGGTATCTAATATTGGCCGCTGTTCTGTTTGGCATCGGCACTTTTGGCGTGTTGGTGCGACGCAATCCATTGGTGATGTTCATGTGCATCGAGCTGATGCTCAATGCTGTCAATCTGAGCTTCGTAACTTTGGCGCGACAACTTAATGACATCAACGGTCAGACAATCGTGTTCTTCGTAATGGTCGTTGCGGCTGCCGAAGTTGTAGTTGGTCTGGGCATCATCGTGGCGATTATGCGCAACCGAAGTTCTGTAACTGCCGACGATCTCGCCGAATTAAAAGGCTAATCGTGCTTGATTTGATTTGGCTGATACCGATATTGCCACTTGCTGGGGCGATTATAAATCTTGTTTTCGGTCGTAAGTTAGGTGACCCACGCGCAGGTTGGGTAGCAACAGTTGCAACTGCTTCGTCATTTCTGGTCACGGTGCTTGCATATTTTGAGATGTTGGGTCTTGCGGCAGAAGAACGCAGTCACGTTGTCAGCATGTTTTCGTGGATACGAGTTGGTTCGCTACAAGTTGATCTTGCGGTTCTTGCTGACCCGTTAAGTATTGTCATGGCGTTATTCGTTACTGGCATTTCTACTTTGATTCACCTATATGCGATTGGATACATGCACGGTGATGCAAAGTTCTCAAAATTCTTTTTGTACTTGAATCTTTTTGTGTTCAGCATGTTGATGCTCGTACTTGGTGAAAACTTGCTCGTCACCTTCTTGGGCTGGGAAGGCGTCGGCGCCTGCAGTTACTTCTTGATTTCGTTCTGGCACACCCGCAACAGTGCCGCAGTTGCCGGCAAAAAAGCTTTTGTAACCAATCGAATCGGCGACTTTGGTGTAATGACCGCGATGTTTCTCGCGTTCAGCAGTCTTGGCACACTTTCGTATCGAGCGATAAATGAATCTGCACACAGTGGGGCACTTGCACCGGTCACGGCAACTGCAATCGGCTTGTTGCTTTTTGTCGGTGCGTGTGGCAAGAGCGCCCAACTTCCGTTATATCTTTGGTTGCCAGATGCGATGGAGGGTCCAACTCCAGTTTCGGCGCTAATCCACGCGGCAACAATGGTCACATCCGGCGTGTTTTTGATGACGCGAATGAGCCCGATCTTGCATGCGTCTTATGAGTGGGCACCAACAGTTATTGCAGTGGTTGGTGCAGCCACTGCGTTGTATGCAGCGACAGTTGCCGTTGCGCAAAACGACATCAAAAAAGTTCTCGCATACAGCACAGTTTCGCAGTTGGGGTATATGTTCTTGGCAGTCGGCTCGGGTGCGTATGTTGCAGCCATCTTTCATATGGTTACTCACGCGTTTTTCAAAGCGCTTCTATTTCTCGGTTCAGGTTCTGTAATTCATGGGATGCACCACGAGCAAGACATGCGTCGCATGGGTGCGTTGCGCAAAGTAATGCCAGTTACGGCGTTCACTTTCATTATTGGTTGGTTGGCGATTGCCGGAGTGCCGCCGTTTGCAGGTTTCTGGTCGAAAGACGAAATCTTGCTCTATGTTTATGCCAACAATCGCGGTCTGTATGTCGTTGGATTAATTACCGCTTTGCTGACTGCTTTTTATATGACGCGTCAAGTAATTATGGTGTTCTACGGTCAAGCAAAATGGAATGATCACAGCGCCGATCATGGAGCGCATGGTGACCTAACTCCACATGAGAGTCCAAGAGTCATGTTGGCTCCACTTGTAGTGTTGGCGGCGTTGTCAGTTGTTGGCGGTGCAATGCAGTTGCCGTTTGGCAAAAACTTTAATTTTCTCGAACGCTGGCTTGCGCCGGTAGTAGAAGAATCTGAAGCACACATCCATGAAACTTGGGCATATCAAAATAAATATTTGCTATTGGTCGTGGCGATTGTGATTGCCGCCGCCGGTATTGCTGCATCAATTGCTGTTTATTCAAAATCGTTGTTCAAAGTCGTTGAACCCAAAGTGCTTGAGCAGGCTTGGTATTACGACAACGCAGCAAGCCGAGTCGTTGCTGGACCTGGGGCGGCAACTTTCAATTTCATCGCTTGGGTAGACGCAAACATCGTGGACGGCATTGTCAATGGGGTTGGCGAATTAATTCGCAGCATTGCCGGGTCGTTGCGTCGGGTGCAAAGTGGTTTCGTACGCGCATACGCGCTATTGATCAGCCTCGGCGCACTCGTGTTATTGGCTTGGTTCTTGTTGCGAGGGGTAGTGCTGTGATTGCATCAACTCAAGAAGTCTTGAATTTTCCAATTCTCTCGATGCTCGTGATATTGCCAATGATCGGATCAATAGTTGTGGCATTGCTTGGTAGTTCGCGTCCAGAATGGATGAAACTTAGTGCGCTCATTTCGAGTGTCACAACCGGCGCATTATCCCTGTGGTTGCTTACTGCTTTTAAATCTGGCGAGGCTGGTTTTCAATTTGTTTCACAACATGCGTGGATCAGTCAATGGGGAATCTCGTGGCATCTCGGAGTAGATGGCATCTCGCTGTTCTTGATCGTGCTCACTGGGATCTTGTTTCCATTAGTTATTGTCGGTATCGACCCGCATCACAATGAGACTTCTTATTTTGCTTGGATGTTGCTGTTGCAAGCTGGGGTAATGGGCTCATTTCTGTCGCTCGACTTGTTTCTGTTTTTTGTGATGTTTGAAATTGTTTTAGTACCGATGTATTTTTTGATTGGTGGTTGGGGTTACGACCAACGTGTTTACGCGGCAACGAAGTTCTTTTTGTACACGATGGCTGGTTCGGCGTTTATGCTTGTCGGAATAATTGCGACGGTCACCCTTGCCCGTCACGACCTCGGCATGGTGACATTCGATCTTGTCAAGATCGCCGAAGGCGCAAAGTTCTCGACGAACGCAGCCCGATGGCTGTTTGTCTCGTTTGCGATTGCTTTTGCAGTCAAAGTTCCATTGTTTCCATTTCACACTTGGTTGCCTGATGCTCACACTCAAGCACCGACCGGTGGTTCAGTAATTCTTGCTGGTGTGCTTCTTAAAATGGGAACCTACGGATTTTTGCGTTTCGGTGTCTATTTGTTTCCACAGGCTGCAATGTGGGCGAGACCAGCAATATTCACTCTTGCAGTAATCGGAATAATCTATGGTGCAATTGCCGCAACAATGCAACGCGATCTAAAACGACTCGTTGCTTATTCTTCTGTGGCCCACCTCGGGTTTATTGTGCTCGGAACATTTGCGTTGACTTCACAGGCTGCGACTGGTGCCGTAATTCAAATGGTCAACCACGGAATTTCAACTGGTGCATTGTTCTTGCTTGTCGGCATGATCTACGAGCGTCGCCACACCCGCGAGATAGCCGAATTGCGTGGCATTCAACATGTCGCACCAATATTCGCTGGTGTATTCACAATCGTGATGCTTTCTTCGGTCGGTCTGCCTGGTCTGAATGGTTTTGTTGGTGAGTTTTTGATCTTGATCGGGTCATTTGGTCCTGCACGATGGTGGACAGTGGTCGCCACAGTCGGGGTTGTTCTTGCAGCGTTGTATTTGTTGTGGGCATATCAACGCGTATTTCACGGCGAGCCAGATGAAGCCAATTCGGCTTTTAAAGAAATTACATTTCGTGAGGGCTTGCTGATGTCGGTTTTCGTCGCGATCATCGTCGTATCTGGCATTTATCCAAAGCCAATTCTTGATCGAATCGAACCAAGCGTGGCTGCACTCATTGAGCACGTAGAAGGACAAACAAAGTGAACGATCAAATCGCAGAATTCGCCGGCCCGGCTATTGACTGGTTCTCGGTCTCGCCGTTGGTTGTGTTGCTTGCTGGCGCGTTGTTGCTGTTGCTTGTCGGTTCGCTGACTCCTGCGTGGCGCCGTGGTTGGTATGGATTGGCGAGTGCCGTAACCGCTGGGGTAGCAATTGTTTTGTCGGTTGTGTTGTGGCGCGACATTGCAACCTCGGGGCCAAAACTTCTTGTGGGCGGTGCCCTCGCTCTCGACAAATTTACGTTGCTTGCGACGATTGCGATTTGTGCAGCAACATTACTGGTCAGTCTCGTTACTAGTGATTATCTTGCCGGTGAAAACTCTGACTCGCCAGAAATTTATGCGCTTTATTTAACAGCGGCAATCGGTGGCATCGTGATGGTTGCGGCAAACGATCTAGTTGTTTTATTTCTCGGTTTAGAAACTCTTAGTCTGTCGCTTTATTTATTGGCAGCAAGCAATCGCAAACGTGCAGAAAGTCAAGAAGCTGGTTTGAAATATTTTATTCTCGGTGGTTTTGCGTCTGCTTTCTTTTTGTATGGCGTAGCACTTACATATGGAACAACCGGTTCGACTCGATTAATTGATATAAATGGGGCCCTGAATTCATATATTACGGTTCCGCGCAACGACACATTGTTGCTTGTCGGCATTGGCTTGATGATCGTAGGTTTTGGTTTCAAAGTTTCACTTGTGCCATTTCAAGCATGGACCCCTGACGTATATCAAGGTTCGCCAACTCCGGTCACGGCTTTCATGGCATCGGCCGGAAAGGTCGCCGCACTCGTTGCGCTTGTACGAGTTTTCGTTACTGCGTTTCCATCGCGCGCCGACGATTGGGGTCCAGCAGTTTTGGTGTTGTCTGCGTTGACTCTTGTAGTTGGCTCAGTCGTGGCTGTCGTGCAAACAGATGTCAAGAGAATGCTTGCGTACTCTTCAATTAGTCACGCTGGTTTCATTCTTGTTGGATTAGAGGCTTCGTCACATCGCTCGTCGGCAGATGTCGGTGACGGATTAGTCGCAATCGGCGTTTATGTCGTGTTGTACGCCGCGTTAGTGGTCGGCACATTCAGCATCGTCACAGTTGTCGCTCGAAACACAAGTGATGGTGCTACATCGCTGGATGCCTTCAAAGGAATCGGAAAAAACAATCCAGTTCTTGCTCTGGCGATGACGGTTCTGTTGTTGGCTCAAGCAGGTGTGCCACTGACAAGTGGATTTGTTGCGAAGTTCGGTGTGATTCAGGCGGCAGTCAGCGTCGGCAGTTACAAACTTGCAGTGATTGCAATGGTTTGCGCCGTGATTGCTGCATTTGTTTATTTGCGAATCATGGTCAGCATGTGGTTGAGCGACTCAACAATCTCCGAGCCAGTCAAAGTGCCGTTGTTCTCTGCTGTCGCAATCACAGTTGCAGTTGTTGTGACTTTGGCAGTCGGTATCTTGCCAAGTTTGTTACTCAACTTAACTTCTGGTCTTTCTCAACTCGCAATAAAATAAGGTACTAATTAATTCGTGACCTGAGAGACGTCAAAGCCGGCGATCTTTGCCGCTGAGATTATTTCGGTTGTGTGGTCATGGCCGCGAACTTCAAGCACTACCTGCACACCTGTTTCACGAACGCGAAGATTTAAACCTTCGCGCACATGGCTGACTTCAATAAGATTCGCACCCGCTTTGGCGATGACGTCCAGAAAATTAGCTAGCGCTCCTGGTCGATCAGGAACACGCACAAACAAAAGTGCTCGACGCCCAGCCTTTGTTTCGTGTCGGCGAATTAAATTTGGAATCAGCCCCATGTCGACATTGCCGCCGGACAACACGACGCAGGTAGAACCTTTTTTCGCCGGCTTAACACGTGATGTGAGAAGAGCCGAGACGCCGACAGCGCCACCGCCTTCGACATACATTTTTGATCTCTCAAGCAAAATCATCATGGCGTCGGCGACACTGTCTTCGTCGACGTCTACGAGTTCGTCAACCCAAGCCTCGATCAGTGGTCGAGTTACGTCGCCTGGTTGTTTAACGGCGATTCCGTCAGCGAGAGTCGGCACTGCACCATTTGGAGCAGTGCCATAAATGTAAGGTGCACATGAAGAAATTTGTACACCAATAATTCGCACATCAGGGCGTTGTTGTTTAATCGCCAGAGCCACGCCTGAAAGTAATCCACCACCGCCAAGGGGCACTATCACTTGCGCTAAATCTGGAATATCTTCGAGCAACTCAAGGCCGAGGGTGCCTTGACCCGCAACGACATCGACATCGTCATACGGATGACAAAACGCCATGCCAGTTTCGAGTGCTCGAGCTTTTGCTGCGGCGACTGCGGTATCAACACTTTCTCCACCGTCCAAAACGATGCCACCGTAACCTTTGCAAGCATTAACTTTCGAAAGTGACGCACCCAACGGAATAAAAATTTCAGACTTAACACCAAAATGCCTTGCAGCGAATGCGACTCCTTGAGCGTGATTACCCGCGCTACCTGCAACAACACCATGCTTGGTAAGTTCGCCTAGTCGATGCAACTTATTTATCGCCCCTCGAATTTTGAAAGCACCAGTACGTTGCAGGTTCTCGGCTTTTAAAATTATTTTTCCACCAAATTCTTGTGACAGATATGCCGACGGTGTAACTGGCGTATGTTCAACCACTGACCGTCCGACCTCGCGGGCCGCCCGAATCGCATCCAGATCAATATTTTGATTTTTACTGTTCATTACAACTCCAAACTACCTCTCTTGCAATCAGCCAGCGGCGAGCTCGATTACGGCGTACGCATCATTCGAGTATCTGATCTGACCGAAATCTTGCCAGCCGTCATTATTGGTTAGTTCTTTTCGAAGTAGATACCACTGAACATTAGATTTCAGAAGTTTCTCAACAGTCGTATCCGATGAATTTTTGGCAAAGTCAACCGAATCTATAACTCGTTGGGCGACCCAGGGCTTAATGGCCGAGCCGTCACTAATGCCAACGTAGTAATTGCCGGCCAAAAATCTCCTATGAACAATTGCCGTGAGCAATGGATAACCACCAGCATCGCAAGTAAGAGTTCTCAAAACTTCATATGTCGTGCATTTCATACTTTTGTTCATCAACTCTGTCCAATTGGTGTTTGCGTCACACGACGCAGAAATTTCCGAACAGAAATCGTTCGTCGCGAAGATTGCCGACTCTGGCGTATTTGCCGATATCCAACGTGATGCGGCTTGCAAGTCTGGTTTGTCTTCACCGATTCTTGAGTCAGAATTTCTAGCAAACTCTGGGTACTCCTGCTTCATATTTTGTTGCCAGTTGCTTAAGTAGAAGCCAAACGACATGAAAATTAAACCGATTGTGGCAAGCAGAGCAAATGTCGTTGACAAATTTTGAGTCTTAGACCGTGAAACTATAAAAATGCCAAAAGCCAGGCCAAAAATAATTGGCAGCAATCCAACAAGAGACGGGATCATTCGAAAGAAGATTGCCTGATATGAGCCCGAGTCGTTTTTTGGTATTAAACGAGTCAAGATTGCAGAGCCAAAGCCGATTATCGACACTGCCACAAAGATCATTTTGTTTGTCCGTGCGAATTCGAGTCTTGTAAATTGAGAAATAGTTATAGGAATAATCAAAACTAAAACTAATACTGCCGCTCCCTGAGCAAAAAATATTTCTACGGCAAATTCAGCCGAGAGAAATAGCGTCAAAATTACTCCGGCTATAAAAATACCCAAAACAAAATCTAATCTATCTTTTATCAGATTAAATGACCAAGAAACTGTGAGACCCAAAACTTGAAGCCGAAGCCCAAGAAATCCGAATAAAAATATTAAGGCGGCAATCCAATTAACTGCCAGACCCCATTGTCGAAAGTCGCCAGTGATTCCAGTAACAAAAGCGACTTGATCTAGAAGTACTCCACGCGAGCTACCAGTAGCCCCACCCACGACCAAAACAAATGACATTGTGATTGCTAATAGGGTCACCAGCGAACGGTAGGTGTTATATGACCGCAACTTTTTTTCTCTGATCAGCGTGAAAAGCCAAGATAGGCCAACTCCACCAGCCAGTAGTACGCCGTGTGCGACCTTTGCTCCTACTGCGCCGAAGCCAAGTAGCGCAAATAAGAAGAGTGATTTAGAAGTTCTTTGATCTTGATCAATAGCAAAGAGATATAAAAATGCGAGCAACAAAAGATATCCATATATTTGGCTCGGGCTCGCTAGGTATCCGATTTTGAAGCCACGACCCCATGACTGGGCAGTATCAAAACAACTAATTGCAATCAGCGAGCAGATGATGATGATTCTGTTATTGAATAAAACCTTTAATACTGACCAAATCATTAACACGATTCCGAGGGCAATAATGATCGGAAGAATACGCGTATTAGTGATCCACGATTCAGCGTTGCCAACTCGATCGATAAGTCCCGACCAGGCGTAGGCGAACCAGTGGTAGTGAGTGGCGTTGCCGGCCGCGTTGATGTTTTCTCTGAACCCCCAAGTTCCGAGAGTTCTAGACATTGCTTCATATAGAGCCACATCAGTATCTTCTATCCACCAACCCACAGGTCTATGCAAAAACGTAATTATAGAAATTATCAGGGTGAAAAAAGATAAAAGCAAAGAGTAAATTTTATATTTCGGAAATTCTCTCCAAACGAAAACGGATGTCAGAAATATTGCAATGGGCAATGGCCAAAACCATTCAGTTGCGACAATAAAAAGAGTTGTGGCAAGAATCAATAAAATGTCGGTACTCATTGGCTGTTCGATACTTAAAATTCTTTCGCCAGTTCTAATTTTCCGATATGTAATGAGTGGCAGAATCAGAACTGGAATAAGCCAAGCCACGCCTGAGATTGCGGTAGTTCTAAAGATTTGATCAAAGCCAAAAGTCAAGAGCGAGCCAATTGCTAATCCGAATCCGGCGAGTTCTTGCCAAGTGAACGATGATTTTCGCGTGCATAAAACAAGACATGATGCACCAGCGACAATCTGCAGGGCAAAAATCATAGTTGCGATAACTGCCAAACCTATTTTCACTTCAGAAATTAGTAATAAAGCCAGCAAAGCAACCAGAAGAACCCCAATGTCTTTTGTGGAGTTCGTAGAAGTAGTTTTTCTGTTTATTGAATCTATGTCAGTTCCTATCTACTGTTGCTGATCAGCATTTTAGTATGGAAGTGAAGAAGGTATTACCTTTGGTCAGTGCGGTTAGATAAGGTTGGGTGTCGTGTCAAATCAAAACAGAGATCAATATATTGCAACTATTTCGGTCGTGGTTCCCGTTTATCAAGGTGAGGTCACGATTGGTCAAGTAGTTGATGAATTGGCTCACTATATTCAACCTTCAATTTCTGAGACAGGTTTGAAGTATGTTGTGAGCGAAGTGCTCCTGGTTAATGATTGTGGGCCCGATAACTCGGTGTCTGTAATAAATCAATTAGCCGAAAAGTATGAGTGGGTTCGACCTATTTGGCTTTCGCGTAATTTTGGACAACACGCTGCAACCTTGGCTGGAATGTCATCCAGCACCTCTGACTGGATTGTCACACTTGACGAAGATGGACAACACGATCCAAAAGAAATCGCAAAACTTTTAGATGTTGCCATTGAACAAAACTCTCAGCTTGTTTATGGCAGATTTGCTGCTGGTGCGCCACATTCAAAATGGAGAAATGTTCTCTCATCTGCCGCAAAATGGTTTTACACCAGGCTCCTATCGCCGCAAGACGGAGAATTCTTTAGCAGTTTCAGATTGATGTCTGGTGAAATAGGCAGAAGTGTTGGCGCTTACGCCGGCTCCGGCATATATCTTGATGTTGCTTTGACTTGGGTTGTTGATCGTTCAGTCACTTGCCAATTAAAGCCTCGTGTGGAGTATGCGCGCAGAAGTGGATTCACATTTCGTCGCTTGCTGAGTCACTTCTTGAGACTTGTGCTTAGCTCGGGGACGCGCCCACTACGACTTGTGAGTCTGATTGGTTTTAGTTCTTTTATTCTTGGTTTATTTTATGCTGCGTATGCTTTGTACGGAAGATTTGTGAACGGCAATGTCGTCGCTGGTTGGACAACTGTTGTGATTTCAATCGCAATAGCTAGTGGAGCAATATTGCTCTCGCTTGGAATTCTTGCAGAGTATCTAGGAGTAGTGGTTCGTAATGCGATTGGTCGGCCACTTTATTTAATTCGTTCAAATCCACGTAATGACGCAATTAATCGGACAAGAAAAAGTAGACAGTCAGATCAATGAAGGTTTGGGTAATCGGCCGCGGTGGGTTACTCGGAAGCAGTGTAGAGAAAGAGTGCTTGATTTCGTCTGAAGTTTATTGCCCACCAAATAATTTTAATTGGCGGGACACCAATCTAGTTTCACAAGACTTAAATGCGTGTAGCCACAATTTTTTCGGCAATCTCGGCAATGAAAATTGGGCGATTTACTGGTGTGCTGGTAGAGGTACGTTAGCGAGCACCATAGACCAGATGAAAAATGAGAATCAGATTTTTGAATCGTTGTTACGGTCAATTGAGAACACATGCCCAGCTGGTAGCCGAGATCGTGGAGTAATCTTTCACGCTTCTTCTGCTGGATCGATTTATGGGGGAAGTCAAAACCCACCATTTACTGAACGTACGGTTCCAAAACCGCTAACCCCTTATGGTGACGCAAAGTTAGGTCAAGAATATTCTCTCAGTGAATTTTCAAAACGATTAGGCATTCGAGTTCTTGTTGGTCGCATCTCAAATCTTTATGGTGCTCGGCAAGATTTAGAAAAAAATCAAGGTCTGATTTCAACTATTTGCTACTCAATACTCAGGCGCCAGCCGATCAATTTGTTTGTCCCACTAGAAACATCAAGAAACTATATTTTTGTCAAAGATGCGGCAAAGACAATTGTTGGCCATGTCAACACTTTGATAACTTTGAACGAATCAGAAAAGTTCAAAGTCAAGCTAATTATTGCTGAAGAAAATTTAACGATCGGAAGTATCTTAAATATTGCAAAAACAGTATTCAGAACGAAGCCGCTAGTCATAGTTTCGGCGAATAAGAAAGGTTCTACTGAACCACAAAATTTAGTTTTCAAGTCAGTCAACCAAATCGGTTCAAGTTCTAATATTCAGACGGGCTTTAGCGTTGGAATCAGACAGGTCATGTCAGAACTGCAGTCAGGTTTTTTGGCTAAAGGTTGGTATAAGTCGAATGATTAATTCGTAGCTATGCGTGCTTTACTTGTAGCCAATGCCAATGATGCTGATCCGGGCTGTATCGGACAACGATTTGCCGAGCAGGGATTTGTCGGTGAGCGGTTCAAAGATCATGGAAGTATTTTTGAACATTGCGAACG
>BJGF01000036.1 GCA_014190295.1 Actinomycetes bacterium
GCTGATTAAAACAACACCTGCGGCGACAAGTCGGGCTGAGGTTTCATTGGCTGGGTTCGGAAACTTGAAGCGCTTTGACATGCGCCCCAGCATATACAGATACCCGACTAAATTAGTCAGGTATTAAGAGTTGTTTTAATGCTTTATTTGAGGGATTTTTGGGTGCGGGTGGCGGCGTGGATGTGGTCGACGGTGAGGCCGCAACAACCGCCGATGAGTTGCGCGCCGTGACTAATCCATTCGGTGTAAAAAGTCTCGAGACGCTCAGGCGAGATGACATCCACGAATCGCCAGTCGGGCATCTCGAAAAATCCTGAATCTGGGTAGGCCGACATTGGGCCTGCGAAATGTTTGCGAATCGCCGCGAGTGAATCACTGATCAACTCGGCGCCCGTGTGCATTACGCCCGCCACATCAACACCAGATTTTGGAATCAACTTGGTCACTTCTTCAAGCGGAATCTCTTGGTGCTGATCGAAGGTCACCACGTGACCGTCTGCAGCGCGACGCGCGCTCATCCCAAACCAAACAGGCAGACCAGTGGCAAGTGCGGCGTTCAGCGCGATCGGCACGCGAATGGGTTCATACATCATCTCGAGCATGATGTGATCGACGCCTGAATTTTTTAAAATATTTGCGAGTTCACCGAATGCATGCGCCAACTCGCCATTTGATGGCACGCGAGTCTGGTCAACTTTTGCCGTGCCGGCAGCAACCGGCACCATGTGTGAGAGCGAACCAGCAACCGCAATCTTGCGACCAGGTGATGTCAACGTCGCCAAGTCACGCGCGCGCAACGCTGCTTCAACTGCAACACGATTGATTTCTTCGACTCGATCGGCATAGCCAGCAGGCGTGAGCATCAGTCGCGAGGACGCAAAAGTATTCGCGGTGATCACATCGGCGCCAGCATTGATGTAGTCGAGGTGAACTTGCGTCAACAACTCTCGGTTGTCAAGCGACGCAGGCCCGCACCACGCAGAAGGGTCCATTTGTGCACCACGGCGTTGCAGTTCGGTGCCAGTTCCACCATCAATTACGACGATTTCACCAGCATCTAAGCGACGCTTGACATCTTGATAACTCATGGCACGCAACTCTAACTGCTTTAAGCCAATATTTCTGCCTTAAAACGAGCCTGTCGTTTAGGATCAACACATGGTGATTGACGAATTGAAGGCTGCGCTTGGCGAAAAAGTGACGCTCAATGCGACGATTCGCGAGCATCACTCAAAGGACGAAAGTTTTCACACGCCAACATTGCCTGATGCGGTTGTGTTTGCGACATGCACGCAAGATGTAGCGACAACACTGAAAATTTGTAATGCGCACCAAACACCAGTTGTGGCTTGGGGTGCTGGCACATCGCTTGAAGGCAACAGCAATCCAATTCGCGGCGGTGTCTCTCTAGATCTTTCACAGATGGACAAAATCTTGCGCGTCAGTGGCGAAGATCTCGACTGCACAATCCAACCTGGCGTGCGACGTAAACAACTCAACGAGTATTTATCGCAATATGGATTGTTTTTTCCGGTTGATCCTGGCGCTGATGCGACTTTGGGTGGCATGGCATCAACTGGTGCATCTGGCACAACGACCGTGAAATACGGGGCGATGAAGCAACTGGTGATGAGTCTGACAGTTGTGACCGCAAACGGTGAGGTTATTACGACTTCGCGTCGTGCGCGAAAAACTTCGGCAGGTTATGACTTGACGCATTTGTTCGTCGGCTCAGAAGGGACGCTCGGAGTTATAACTGAGTTGACGTTGCGCGTGTTTGGTATCCCAGAAGTAATTGCCGCCGCCACGATGCAATTTGCAAGTGTGCGTGAGGCCGTAGATGGCGTAATTGAAGTGATTCAACTTGGAATAGACGTTGCTCGAATTGAATTGGTTGATCGAGACGCTGTAGTTGCAGTAAATCGTTACTCTAAAACTGAACTTCCAGAAAAAGATCTTTTGTTACTCGAATTTCATGGGTCAGCCGAATCAATAGCGATTGATATTGCGCAAGCACGTGAAGTTCTTGGGCGTTATGGTGGGGCTGGGTTTTTGCAAACTACTGATGAGGCCGAGCGACGCAAGTTGTGGCAGGCACGACATGACGCTGGTTTGGCGTGTCGGTCGCATCAGCCAGGTGGCCGAATTTTTTCGACAGATGTTTGCGTGCCGATCTCAAAACTTTCGCAATGTATTGAAGAGACACAACGAGATCTTGCTGACTCAAAAATATATGGGCCAATAGTTGGTCATGTTGGCGATGGCAATTTTCATGTGCTGCTCACAGCCGCTCCGAATGATCACGCAGCCCTTGAACGACTTGAAGAATTTCACACTCGTTTAGTCAAGCGATCTTTGAGCCTTGAGGGCACTTGCACTGGCGAACACGGAATTGGAATTGGTAAAATTGATTACTTAGTTAGTGAACTTGGCCGTGAGGCGGTAGGTGTGATGGCTTTGATCAAGAAGTCTCTTGACCCAAATGGCATTATGAACCCCGGCAAAATAATTGACGATTCGTTTTATCTTTGATGTACGCCATTAAAAGCCAGTTACTGCCTTTTGATGGCACGGCGACTTTATACGAAAATTTTTTAGACTCTCAGTTTGCTACACAAGCTTTCAATCAAATCAGAGACGAAAGCGATTGGGAGCAACCAGAAATTACAATTTTTGGCAACACGGTGCTTGAGCCACGACTTTCGACTTGGCACAACGAACTTGGTCAGGGATACAAATATTCGGGTGTGATGCGCCGTGCACAACCGTTTTCAAAGATGCTCGGTGAAATTCGTGATAGATGTGTCGAAGTTACCGATACACGGTTTAATTCTGCGCTTGTCAATTTTTATCGCAACGGGCAAGATGGCATGGGTTGGCACTCAGATGACGAAGCCTGCAATGGTCCCGAACCGACCATCGCTTCGGTCAGTCTTGGCGCGACGCGTCGCTTTGACATGCGTCACCGTAAAACTGGCGAGACGATCAAAATTCAACTTGAATCAGGCAGTCTGCTTGTGATGGCGGGTAAGTCGCAGCAATTTTGGGTACATCAAATAGCAAAGACAAAGCGAGTTCAAGAGCCACGGATCAACCTAACTTTTCGACGCGTAATCGAAAACTTTGAGAACTAGAATTATCTGTATGCAAACAAACAGTTTCGTGATGTACAGCACTCAGTGGTGCGGTTATTGCAAGCGACTAAAAGCGATGCTAAATGCTGATGGAATTACGTTCACCGAAATTGATCTTGAACAAGATCCAGATGCCGTAGCGATAGTTGAGCGTGTGAACAACGGCAATCAAACTGTGCCGACGCTCGTGTTCTCCGATGGCGAAGCGATGACAAACCCATCTGTGGCGAAGGTTAAAGAAAAGTTAAGTTCGCTGGCAACTAATTAACTTCGGTCGCGAGGCGACGGAATCACAATTGGCCCGGTGTCGTCGTTGACGGTGACTACATCAATTTTGTGTTCGTAGATGTTGCTCAGTATTTCTGCAGTCATCGTTTCGCGTGGCGCGCCAACCGCCACCTGCGAGCCTTTTTGCAACAGAACGACCCGATCCGCAAATGACATCGCCACATTCAAATCGTGAAACACGGCGATCACTGTTCGGCCGTCGTCAACAAGAGAACGGACAATCCTCATCAGTTTTTCTTGCTGGCCAATATCTAACACTGCTGTTGGCTCATCGAGCAACAACAACTGAGTGTCTTGAGCCAAAATTCGTGCCATTGAGACGCGAGCCTGCTCACCGATAGACAATGATCGATAAAGACGATTGCGCATCTCGAGCACGTCAACTCGTTTCATTGCCATCTCAATTAGATCTTGATCTGTGCTTGTCGATTTTGGTCCACGACCCATTTCGACGACTTCTTCGACACTGAACGGAAACGAAACCGTGACCTGTTGGGGGAGAACGGCACGACGTAGTGCAAGTTCGGGTTTAGTCAGACCTGTAATTTGAATATCTCCGAAATGCACGGCACCAGTATCTGGTGCAAGGTCTCCGGCTAGTACACCAAGCAAGGTTGACTTGCCTGCGCCGTTTGGTCCGAGAATTGCGACCAGCTCACCTTGATTGGCATGCAATGAAACATCACGGAGAATTGTTGTCTCGCCACGCACAACAGAAATATTTTCGCATTTAATTACTGGATTTGTGTTTTGGTTCACGTCCAAATACTTTCGCTAGAGCGCATCTTGCGCAACAGCCACAAGAAGAACGGCGCACCAATAAGCGCAGTCAGCACACCCAATGGCAATTCTGCTGGTGCAAGCAATGTGCGTGCAGCGAGATCGGCAAGCAATGTGACGATTGCACCGAGCAACGCCGCTGCCCACAACAAATCACGATGTTTTGGCCCGAGCACGAGACGCAAAATATGAGGAACAATTAATCCAACGAAAGCGATGATGCCAGTTGCTGCAACTGCGCTTGACGCGAGCAAACCGACGATTGCAATTGTTTGCAAACGTACTCGCTCAACAGGCACGCCAACATGTGATGCTGCACGGTCGCCGAGGGCCATTAAGTCAAGCGTGCGCGAATATCTGGTGCTTAACGCAATGCCGATAACTGCAAGGGGCAAAACCATCGCAACTGCGCGCCATGTTGCAAGACCGAGCGAACCAAGACTCCAGAATGTAACCGTGCGAATCTGATCGTCGTCGGCGACGAAAACTGCGAGACCGATCAACGCTCCGGATAATGCGTTGATCGCGATTCCGGTCAAAATTAATGTGACCACATCGGTCTTACCATCGATGCGCGACAAACCGTAGACCACGGCCGTTGCCAATGTTCCACCGATAAATGCAAAAAGCTGCACACCCATCGGAAATTTGCTCAACCCAAGAGTGATCGCGATAACTGCGCCGACTGCCGCACCACCCGAGACACCAACGGTTGCTGGTTCGGCCAGCGGGTTACGAAAGATTCCTTGCATCACTACACCAGCAACCGCTAACGATGCGCCGACGACCATTGCAAGTACTACTCGTGGAAGACGAACATTCCAAAACACTGCATGGCTAACACTGTCAGTAGCGGTGTCATGTGCGGGTCCTTGTAACAAAACTTTTATTAATTCGCTGAGTGAAATTGTGTAAGCACCAGTTGAAAGCGCGTTTAGGACTACAACGATCAATGCCAAAGTTAAAACAATTCCAACTATTTTTGAATTGATGCGCCTAAGGTCGTCCATTTGATTTACTTATTTGCCGTCATGAGTGTGTCAAAAGATTTTGCCAAATTAACAATCAGTGACCCGGTTCTTGGACCAAATGAAAACAATAGGTCATCGTCGACAGCAATGACTGCGCGAGTTTTAGCGGCTGGTGTCTGGGCGATTCCGGGCAGAGCAAGCAAGCCGTCGATTCCACCTACTGATTTTAGACCAAGAGTCAACACAATAATAATGTCAGGATTTGCTTTAACGATTGCTTCGGTTGTTAATGGCGTAAACGACGCAAGACCGAGATCTGTTCCAACATCGATACCCCCCGCAGCACGGATCATTTCATCGGCACCAGAACCTTGACCACCGAGTAAAAAAACTGAGGCTGTTCCACGAACATAAAGAAATGCAACACGCGGATTTATTTTGTTGACGGTTGCCTGATTTAGCGCCTGATCTATTTTTGCTTGTGTTTCTTCGAGAAGCTTCTTGCCTGATGCTGCAACGCCAAGGGCTTCGGCGAGAAGAGTTATCCGCGGCGCAATTTCACTTAGTTGCCAAACTTCTGGTGTCAGCAAAATTGGTACACCTGCTCCGCGAAGTTGTTGCATTGCTTCTGGTGGGCCAGACCGAGTGTCGCCAATCACGAGAGTTGGGCTAAGCGCGAGCACACTTTCGGCACTGACATCGTGGCCACTACTAACTTTTGGAATTGGCTTCAGCATTTCTAGAGTTGTCGTGGCATCTCGACCAATAATATTCTTCAGAAATCCAAGTGAAATAACAATTTCGGCAATTGCGTCATTCAGCACGATGATTCGTGATGTATCTGTGATCGTGACTGTTTGATCGTCGGCAGACTTCACGGTCACAGGCAGTTTCGATTGACTTTTGACAATAATCGGCAATTCAAAATCTGCCGCCGCGATTACAAGAGGTCGAACTGGTTCGGGGGATGAATCTACTTCGCTTGCACTTGTAGTTGTGTTTGAAGTTGAGTTTGTATCGGCACACGCCGCGGCTGTTATCGCCAGAGATGCAACGATAATCAGCCCAAAAAGCGAACGTATGCCGGCTTGTTTAGGGCCTGAATCTTTAATGATTTTCATCGCATCTCGACATTTGTCATAGCCATCTCAATCTACTAGTGAGTTTCGGATTGGTAGAATTCGCCGAGATGAAACTTGCCGTGCCATTGATCGTGACATTTTTGATTAGTGGTTGTGCAAGTGTGACTGAAAATACTGAAGTGTCAGTTGCGAGTTCGATAACTGCGACAACTTCGCTTGCGGCCAAATCAACCGAGATAAGCACAAGTACATCCATGACCACGATTTCACCCGTGGTTGCAACTACGGTTTCGCCAATTTTTTCAACCACGGTTCTGCCAAAGTCTGTGAGTACAACTCCAACAACTGGCGTCATTGTCAGTCGGCCAAAACTCACGGTCAGTCAAACAACAAACCTAAATCCGAATGGGACTTCAGTCACAGTGCGCGGATCTGGCTATGACGTCTCGAAAGGCGTCTATGTAATCGTTTGCACACAGGCTGCTCCAGGACCAGAATCAACTTGCGTTGGAGGAGTCAACATTGATGGCTCGTCAGCGAGTTCGGTTTGGATTAATTCGAATCCTCCGAGCTATGGAATCGGTCTCACAACTGAGTTTCAACCAGATGGTTCATTTAGTGTTGTGTTGTTAGTTGTTGCGAAAAGTGGCGGTTTGGATTGCACGGCAGTCAAATGTGGTGTGGTAACCCGATCTGACCACCTTCGTTACACAGATCGAACACAAGATGTTTTTGTGCCGATTGCGTTCAATACGAATCCATAGTTTTTAACCCCATTAATTTGTAGTGCCCCCCGATACAAAGGAATTTTGTTATGAAGAATAAGTCAATGATCCGTGCAGCAATTGCACTGCTTGTCGCAACCGTTTCGATTTCAGTTGTTGCCTCGCCAGTTTCGGCTTCGGTTGGTGTCAAATTGAATCAGACCGCAAAACTCGCCGACTTGCAAGTTATCTCAATTAATTTGTCAAGCGTCCCTGCTGGTCAAGGCGTATACATCTCTCAGTGTTTCAAGGCGCAGATCGGCCAACGTACGGCAACTGGCCTTATTTGTAATGGCAGTATTGCTGAGCAGGGCACAATGATCTGGGCAACCACAGACGCATCGCGCGGTTCACAATCGGCAAATGGCCAGTTGACGCTTATGTTGCATTCAAGTTTCAAAAAAGTTGACGCAAATAACGTCTCCACAACCTACGAATGCGGAGTAAAGAATTGCTCGATATTTATTTATCGCGATCACCGCGGACTTTCAGACACTGCGCTTGACACAATTGTGCCGATCAAGTTTTTGCTGACGCAAGATGTTGCTCTTACATCTCTCGGCCTGAAAAAAGACGGCGCAAAGTACGTTGCAGGCAGTTCGGTTTCGATTGGAGCCAGCAAACTGGTGACCACAAAGGGACAAGCAGTAGTTGTGACTAGTTCAGAAACTCGTTCAATTTGCACTACGACTGGTACTTCGAGTTTTACGATTAAGTTCAGAAAAGCTGGTATTTGTTCGATCACTCTTTTTGCTGAAGGCACGGACAATCTTGATCAAATGATCAAAACAATCACTTACATCGTTAAATAGTTAAATTCAATTTCAGTTGAGCGGTCCGGTAACGGTTTCGGCGGCTGTTCGTAGAACTCTGGATATTGCGAGGATTTCAACTCGTGCCATTTCTTGCGAAAGAATGCGATCGGGTCCTGGGCCGTCAACAACTTTGCGAACTTCGGCATGCACCTTTGTCAACGCCGGCGAAGATTTAAGCGGCTGGCGCATATCAATCGCTCGAGTTGCAGAGAGAATTTCAATCGCCACGATTCGGCGCAGGTTGTTGATGACGAGTCGCAACTTTCGACCAGCACTCCATCCCATTGAAACGTGATCTTCTTGCATCGCACTAGTTGGAATTGAATCAACACTCGCCGGCACTGCAAGTCGTTTATTTTCTGAAACCATGCTGGCTTGTGTGTATTGGGCGATCATCAAACCAGAATCAACTCCAGCGTTGAACGCTAAAAATGCCGGCAATCCCATTGAACGATTTATGTCGAGCATTCGATCGGTGCGGCGTTCGCTCATCGACCCGAGATCGCAAGCAGCAATCGCCAAAAAATCGAGCACATAGCCAATGGGCGCGCCGTGAAAGTTGCCGTTTGAACGAATTTCACCAGAACCCGTAATAACTGGGTTGTCAATCATCGCCGCGAGTTCTCGTTGTGCCACATTTAGCGCGTGCGTGATCGTGTCACGGACAGCACCGTTTACTTGTGGCGCACAACGCAACGAATATGCATCTTGTACACGGGTGTCGTCTTCACGATGTGATGCAACTAACGGAGAATTCTTCAGTAAACCAAAATATTCGCAGCACTTGCGATTTGTCCAGGGTGTGCACGCAAAGGTTCGTGCATTTCTGGCGCAAAAACTTGATCTGTGCCAAGCAGTGCTTCGACGCTGAGTGCAGTGGCAATGTCGGCGAGCGTGCAAAGTTCGTTGAGATCAGTGATTGCGAGTAGCAACATGCCGAGCATTCCATCGGTGCCATTAATTAAGGCGAGACCTTCTTTTTCGCGCAACACGATTGGTGTGATGTTGTTTTCTTTGAGTACTTCAAGTGCTGGTCGACGGTTCGCAGATTTATCGAAGACTTCACCTTCGCCCATCATCGCGAGTGCGCAATGTGACAGGGGTGCAAGATCTCCACTACAGCCAAGTGAGCCGTATTCATAAACGACTGGTGTAATCGATGCGTTCAACATTGCTGCGATTGTTTCGGCGACAACCGGTCGGACACCAGTTGCGCCACTGCATAGCGTGCGCAGACGTAGAAGTTGCATAGCGCGCACTACTTCTGGCTCGACAACCTGACCCATGCCAGCGGCATGGGATCTGATCAAAGATTGCTGAAGCGCGACTCGATCGTTGGGCGCAATATGTTTCGTGGCGAGTGCGCCGAAACCAGTTGAGATTCCATAAACAGGTTGATTTGATTTAGCCAAGTCTTCAACGATCTTGCTCGATCGGGCCAAAGCGTCTAGAGCACTTTGCGTGATTTTTACTTCGGCGTTATTGCGCGCCACATTGATAACCGAGTCACGATCAAGACCAGAAGTATTGACCAAAACTGGGGCGTTATTCACGACCGAACTCTAGTTGGCTGTTGATTGTCGCGAAAATACGACCACTGATTGACCAAAAACTGGCTGATCGTATGGGCGAAATGTAAATCGTCGAATAATTTCGCCGTATCCGCCGCGATACAGGGCATCAATTTTTTCGGCGCGGTCAAATGCATTTAGTCGTGTTGCTGTTTCGGGTACTTGATACCACGGAGTAGATGGCTCGTCATGGTGGGCGATGTGCAGATTGTTGTTGAGCATTAAAAGGCTCATGACGCGTCCGGCGTCAATCATCGCAGTGCGTGTTGATTCGTCGCCGAGAGTTTTATGTTCAGCAAATGAACGCATCATATTCAGTGAGTGAGAGCCGAAAACTCCACCGATGAGATACTCAAGCATTGACATGTCGGCAAGGCGGGTGACGATAAAAACTACGGCGATGATTCCGGGTATGTGCAGCATCCAGGCACTTCTCGCGTTTGAGATATTACGAACCGCACGCCATGCATCGGCGACGAAATATTGCACCGCACTAAACACCGACCACACAGTCAAGCGAAACGCAAGAGTGAGATTCGCCCAGTAAATCGACTTCAAAAACCAATTTGAACTCCGCCATTTTTCTGGCATCGAATAATAACTTTCGGTGTCTAGTTGTGGATGAGTGAGAGTCGTGTTGTGATGTGAGATGTGATCGCGCTTAAAAGATAAAAATGGAACCCACATAGTTACCGAAAGCGAACCGAGCGCAGCGTTGAGTTTTGGATTGCGAAATGGATGTCCGTGTACGAGTTCATGTTGCAGGCTTAAGTGCCAAGCACCGAACCAAGTGAGGAGCGCGAAAGTTGCCCACCATGGCAACTGTTTATGCGTGAAAATTGTTGCGAACCAACCGCAGTAAACCGCAACAGCAACAATTAGTGTTCGCCAGTCTCCTGGTGATTTAAGAAATGTTTTGCTCGAATTGGTCACGAAGTTATTTTATGCCAGAAAACCGGCAATGCACTTACCTTGTAGCACAACTGCATCAACGAGTTTTACGCCTGGGCGATAAGCAAGGTGAATATGGCTTGGTGAATTGAGCAGTGCGAAGTCGGCTTGCGCTCCGACATGTAAGGCACCTATATCTGTGCGCCGTAATGCAGCCGCGCCACCCGCGGTTGCTGACCAGAGTGCTTCGTCGCAGGTCATATTCATGTTCAAGACAGCCAGCGAAATCACAAGTGGCATCGATGTTGTATACGAAGATCCAGGATTGCAATCTGAGGCAAGCGCAACAGTGACCCCGGCATCAAGCAATCGTCGTGCATCAGGAAACTTGGCTCGGGTGCACAATTCTGCAGTTGGTAAAAGTGTTGCAACGGTTTTGCCTTTCGTGTCTGCCAGCGCAGAGACGTCGGCATCGTTGAGGTGTGTGCAATGGTCGCAAGATGCAACGCCCATCTCAACACCGAGTTGCACACCGCCACCATGTTGCAACTGATTGGCATGAATTCGCAGTCCAAGTCCTGCGTGTGCGCCCGCACTTAGAATCGCTCGTGCGTGGTCGACGTCAAATGCGCCCTGATCGCAGAACACGTCGATCCACTTTGCGTTTGGCGCACATTGGGTGAGCATCTCGCCGCAAACAAGATTTACGTAGTCGTCGATCGATGACTCCGGTGGCACAACATGTGCCCCAAGAAAGGTGGTCTCCGAAGTGATTGAAGTCGCGACTTGCATTGAGCGAGTCTCATCTAGAACTGAGAGACCATAACCTGATTTAGTTTCTAGTGTCGTTGTGCCCGTGTGCAACGCTTCGCTTGCAAGCCGTCGTGCATTAGCAACGAGCACATCATTCGTAGAAGCGCGAGTCGCCGCCATCGTCGTGCGAATTCCTCCAGCCGTGTACGTCTTGCCCGACATTCGCGCTTCAAATTCTGTTGCGCGGTCGCCGCCAAAAACCAAATGTGTGTGACTATCGACAAAACCAGGAATAATCGCCCGACCACCGACGTTGATTGCGTTGTTTGCGAATTCGCGAGGCAGATTTATTGCTTCACCCGTCCAAGCAATCTTGTTATCGTCGCCGACAACAAGTGCGGCATCTTCAATTATTCCGAGTTTGCCCCGCTCAAGACTTGCATCGTTTGTGACAAGCGAAGAGATGCCCGTAACTACGATCATTACGAACCAAACTTTGCGACAAGTTCCTTCACTCTGACGACAAAGTCGTGGTGCTTGTATTTGTCAAACGAATCCCAAGTTGCAAACGTACTTGTGTCCTCGACCTTGTCCATAAATAAAAGGCCGTCAAGGTGGTCAACTTCATGTTGATATGTACACGCGGTCATGCCGCGGATTATTTCGTCGATTTTGTTTCCGTTGCGGTCAAGTGCTTCAACTCGAATTGACGTGTACCGCCAAACATTGCCACGAAAACCCGGCACAGACAGACAGCCCTCATTATTTTCGAACATGTCGTCATCAAGTGGCGTGAGAACTGGGTTAATCAGAATAGTCAACGGCACTTGTGGCTTATATGGATAACGGGGATTGTTGTTTACTTCGACTGCACAGATTCTTTGATGTCGAAGAACTTGTGTTGCAGCCAGACCTGCACCATTGGCATGACGCATTGTTTCAACCAAGTCGTCAATAAATGTTTGTATTTCTGAAGACTTAATTTCTTTTGGGTCGACTTCGCTGGCACGAATTCGCAATTCTGGATGTCCGATGGTGGCGATTGGAAGAATAGTCATAGTGAAGTAAGTGTAATTAGAGCACCGCGGCAATCGCAGTGCGCAAAGACTCTGTAATATTTGGGATCAACTGGTGTGTTCGATCGCTGACGATTTGTTCGCCGCCAACCCAGACATCGCTGACGTCTGCACTCGTGGCGCTGTAAACGAGGTTTGCGGCACCATTTTCGGCGTCAAATGTCGCCAGACGAACCGAATCTATTGCAATTGCGATGAAGTCAGCAGGGGCGCCGACGACAAGCCCGTGTTTTTTGATTCCGAGCGAACTCGCGCCGTGCAGGGTAGCGGCTGCAAGAAGTTCACTACTGCGGTGCACGCCTCGTTTATTTGTGATCAGTCGCTGATGCATTTCAACTGCGCGAGATTCTTCGAACATATCGATCACTGCATGCGAATCAGTACCGAGACAAAGTGATGAGCCAGCGCTGACTAGTTGCTCAGATGGGCCAATGCCGTCAGCGAGATCGCGTTCTGTCGTCGGGCAAAAGCAGGAGAAAGTTTTACTGCTGCCAAGCAGCGAGATATCGCCGGCGTCTAAGTGAGTTGCATGAACGGCGGTCATGAATGATCCGAGCAGTTGGGTGTCGCTCAATAACTGTGTTGGTGTACGGCCGGTGGCTGCGCGGCAAGCATCATTTTCTGCTGGCTGTTCAGAAACATGAATGTGTACGACACGGTTGTTGCGATATTTGGCGATTTGCGCGAGTTCGGTTTCGTGCACTGCACGCACACTGTGTGGGGCAAGACCAATCGTGTGCACAGCATCGCCTTTACCGAGAGCTTCGACACGCTGGAGATATTTCTCGATAGATGAATCGTTGAATCTTTGTTGTTCGTCTCGAAGTTGCTCGCCATTTAGTCCGCCATGAAGATATGCAACGTCAAGCAATGTCAACTTTAAGCCCGCACGCTTTGCGGCTTCGATAATTACTTTGCCCATTTCATTCGGGTCGTCGTATGGTTTGCCGTTTGGCTGATGGTGCACATAGTGAAATTCGCCAACGCTCGTAATACCAGCAAGTGTCATTTCGCTGAACACTGCAGTGGCAAGCGCGAGATAATTTTCTGGCGTCAGTCGGTTGGCAACTTGATACATCAGCGTGCGCCACGCCCAAAAATCTCCAAGACCAGAATGTGTTCGCCCACGCAGTGCTCGATGAAAAGCGTGGCTGTGAGTATTCACAAAACCCGGCATCAAAACACCCGCGACTCGTAGATCATCGGCGCGATGCGCAGAGTCGGTTTCGATCGCCGAAATTATTCCATTATTTGTTGTGATCCGAACATTTGTGGCACAAGATTCGCCACCGACCCAGGCGTATTGAGCGTGAATCGAACTCATTGCTCACGCATCGGCAATCGCACACCGCGTTCATCTGCAACTTTGATCGCCGATTCATAACCAGCATCGGCATGGCGAATGACTCCCATTCCGGGATCGCTGAGCAAGACTCGCGAAAGTTTTTCGCTCGCGAGATCTGTTCCGTCAGCAACGCAAACCATGCCTGCATGAATGCTGCGACCGATACCAACTCCGCCGCCGTGATGAATGCTGACCCAAGTTGCTCCGCTCGCCGTGTTGACGAGTGCATTGAGCAACGGCCAGTCGGCAATTGCATCTGAACCATCGAGCATTGATTCGGTTTCTCGATACGGAGAAGCAACCGAACCCGAATCTAAGTGGTCGCGACCGATGACAATCGGGGCTTTTAGTTCGCCGCGCTTAACCATTTCATTGAAGCGCAATCCGAGTCGATGACGCTCGCCATAACCGAGCCAACAAATTCGCGCAGGCAAACCTTGAAATGCAACTCGTTCGCTGGCAAGTCGCATCCATTTTGCGAGTGATTCATCTTCAGGAAATTCTTCGAGCACGGCACGATCGGTTGCCGCAATGTCGGCTGGGTCACCAGAGAGCGCAACCCATCTGAACGGACCTTTGCCTTCACAAAACAATGGGCGAATATATGCGGGCAAGAAGCCTGGATAATCAAATGCACGGTCATAGCCGCCGAGTTGTGCTTCGCGCCGCAAAGAGTTGCCGTAGTCGAAAACTTCTGAGCCAGCATCTTGAAAACCGACCATCGCCGAGCAGTGAGCAGCCATCGCTGCTCGCGAACGGTCGATGTAATGATTTGGGTTTGTCGTGCGAAGTTTTTCTGCGGCTTCAATAGTCAAATCATTAGGAACGTAGCTCATTGGATCATGGGCACTTGTTTGATCCGTGACAATGTCTGCGATGAAACCTTGTGCCAAAAGTTTTGGAAACATATCAGCGGCATTGCCGACAACACCGACAGAAAGTTTCTTGCGCGCTTTTTTCGCGGCTTCACAGCGTGTGACTGCGTCTTCAAGTGAATCTGCGACTTCATCTAGGTAACGAGTTTCAACCCGGCGTTGAACGCGAGTTGGGTCGACATCGATGCATAAGGCGACACCGTCATTCATCGTGATCGCAAGTGGTTGAGCGCCACCCATACCGCCAAGTCCGGCAGTGAGCGTGATTGTGCCAGCAAGCGTTCCTTTGAACTTGCGACGGGCGATTTCGGCGAAACATTCGTATGTACCTTGCAAGATTCCTTGTGTTCCGATGTATATCCACGATCCAGCAGTCATCTGGCCGTACATCGTCAGACCCATATTCTCAAGGCGTCTGAACTCGTCCCAAGTTGCCCAATCGCCAACGAGATTCGAGTTGGCTAGCAATACTCGTGGCGCCCATTCGTGCGTGCGAAACACACCAACAGGTTTGCCCGACTGCACAAGCATTGTCTCGTCTGGTTTCAGTGTCTGCATTGTGCGAATCATTGCATCGAAGGCGTCCCAACTTCGCGCGGCTCGACCTGTGCCACCGTAAACAACAAGATCGTCGGGTCGCTCGGCAACTTCTGGATCTAAATTATTTTGAAGCATTCGATATGGCGCTTCAATTTGCCAGTTCGCGCAGTGCAGTTGCGTGCCTCGTGGCGACCGTACAACTCTTGGACCACTCATGTTCTATATTCTCACCGATATCGCGCTTGCTCTCATAATTAAGCAATCAATAGTTATGAGAGGGTTATATGGGCAATGGTGCCGGAGATAAGTGTGACTTGATTTTTGATGGCATCTAGAAATGCATCTTGGTGCTGCAAAGAAAATCTTTCACCATCAACAGAGATTTCGACCGCGTCAGACACGGCAACGAGCATTTCGGCTTTCGGCAGTAAGCCTGGGCGAGTGATGTGAGTCATGACCCCAGATGCTTCGCCGCGCACGGTCATCAAGTTCAAATCAACAATTGGTCCGTCAACAAGTGTTGCTGTTGTTGCAACATCGCCAGCGAAAACTGCGACTTCGCCAGGTTTGCAAACAATTTTTTCGCCACCGACATTTAAAATCATTTCGCCGCCAAAAATTATTAACAACTGACGGTGGACATTTTCAAAGTGAGAAAAATCGCAGTCTTCAAGAACCGGCGCAATCGCCACGCGCCACGTCCAGCCGGCAACCCCAGGTGTTTGGCTGGCGATTTCATAACTCGTGCCTTTACCATTTGGCCATGGAGCCTTTAAATGTTCGTCAAATCTTTGGATTGGCATAATTTTAAATAAGTTGAAACTAGTGCGCGACGAACAGCGACGGCAGACCGCCAGTATGGATAAAAATAATGTTTGAATTTTCGCTGAATTTCGCCTGCGCATCAAGGCCGAGCAACCCTGAAAAACCTTTCGCGCTATAAACAGGGTCAAGCACCCATGCGCCGCGATGTGCTGCCCAAGTTGTTGCATCGCTTGCCGCCTTGGTCGGCACTGCGTAGTCGCTGCCCATGTAGTTGGCGTCGATAATTACGTCTTGCTGACTTGCGCGTGCCGATTCATTGAGTAGTGCCAGAGTTTGATTTGCTAATTCGCCAACTCGGTCGGCACTAAGAGCAACACCTTTTGCCACACCAATGCCGATTATTTTTGGTAGTTGTTTTTGTCGATTGTTAGCGCGGGCGCGCACTGATCCAGCAACAAGCCCAGCATGTGTGCCGCCACTTGAAGTTGTAAACACAATCGCATCAGCAACAAAATTCTCGGATGCACATTGAGCGATAATTTCGTCAAAGGCGACTGCGTATCCGATCGCGCCCACCGCGGTGCTTCCCCCAATTGGTATCGAATGAGGTCGGTGCCCACTGCAAACGAGTTCTTCGGTTAATTTGGCACGTGCAGATTCAAGATTTGCCCAATCATTTGCGT
>BJGF01000037.1 GCA_014190295.1 Actinomycetes bacterium
TTTAGGCGAGATTTGATGTGACCACCGTCAATAAAAACGTCAATACTTTGGCTTCGTCTCTCCACTGGTCGTAGCGGTCTGATTTTCCGCCGTGACCAGCATCCATCTCACAATTAAATAACAATGGCTGGCGCATGCCACCTAACGATCGCAATTTCGCGACCCATTTTGCCGGTTCGTGATAACAAACTCGTGGATCATTGATTCCGGCAGTCACATACATCGGTGGATAAGGAGCAAATATCGTGTTGTCATACGGAGAATACGAAAGCATGTAACTTGCCAACGGCTCAGATCGCGGGTCGCCCCATTCTTCCCACTCGTTAATAGTTAGTGGCAAAGTTGGATCACTCATCGAATTGATTACATCAACAAATGGAACTTCAGCAATTGCTGCGCCGTAAAGTTTCGGCTCAAAAGTGATGCAGGCACCGACCATTAATCCACCTGCAGAACCGCCACGCACGCCAAGTGCGCCAGGCGCAACATGATTTGCATAAAGATGTCGAGCAGAGTCGTTGATGTCGTAAAAAGTATTTCGCTTATTTAGCAACTTGCCATCCAGATACCAATTTCGCCCGCATTCGCCACCGCCGCGCGGATGCGCAAGTGCCCACACCCAACCTCGATCAAGAAGTGATAGTCGTGCGACAGAAAACCACGGCGGAACCGAGGCCTCATATGAACCGTACGCATACAACAATCCAGGCCCGTGAGAACCTGGTGGTGTTGATTTGTGTCGCACGATGTCAAGTGCGATTTGTGTTCCGTCTTTGGCGGTGACCCACTCACGAACAGCAACATAGTTTGAGAGATCGACATTCGGCACGATTTGTGTTTTCGCAATAGTGCGCTGATTAGTCAAAAGATCATGATCAAAAACCGTGTTTGGTGAGATTAGTGACTCAGTTGTGTATCTATAAGTATTTGTATCCCACTGCGGGCAGTACTGTCCACCGACTTCATGTGGTTCGTCGCCAGTGTGCAGAGTTGTAGTTGCTCCATCACGCTTAATCAGCGTCAGAGTTTGCTGCGCTTTCACCCATTGATGCAATATCAGATGATTTTTGAAAGCGTCTACGTGGGCAATGCGTTGACCAGGGGTGTGAGCCACGAATTCAGCCCACGAATTTGGATCACTAATCGGCGCAGTCATCACTCTGAAATCAACCGCGTTGAGATTCGTCAAAACAATAAATTGATCACCCCAATGATCAAGTCTGTATTCAACTTCATCACTTCGCGGTCGCACGAGCTCAAGCGGCTGAGTCACGTCGTGTGCCGAGAGTAGTCGACACTCGGTCGTGATTCGACTTGAGCATTCAATAATTATCCAATCTCCAGATCGAGTCAGCGAGATCTCGATATTGAATCGTTCGTCATCTTCTTGAAAAATCAGAACATCTTGACTTTGTATTTCACCAATTTTGTGCCGCCAAACTTTATTCGGACGCATTTGTACATCATGCGTCAAATAGAACAGGTATCGAGCATCATGTGACCATACGACGCCTGAGTTATTTGTGTTGATCAAAGTATCGGTGATGTCTAGATTGCTTTTCAGATCTCGAATTTTTATCGTGTATTGCTCGCTGCCGTCTGTCTCGTACGACCACGCCAAAAAGTTATGATCTGCAGTCAATTCAAAAGCACCCAATCCAAAAAATTCAAATTGCTTGGCTTCAAGGTTTTCGTCCAGAAGCAAACTTTCTGTCGCGGTCTCCAAAGTTCTCCCACGAGTGTGAATCATGTATCCGGCGCCTGCAATAGTTTGCTGCGCATACCACCAATCGCCGAATTGCACCGGAGCAGAAGTGTCATCTTCATGCATTCGTGATTTGATTTCGGCGAATATTTCGTCAGTCAACGATTGGCGTTGTTTGAACCATGTGTCAGCAAATTTATTTTCGGCCACCAAATAAGGGATCGTTGCAGGATGTTCTTTATCGCTCAGCCAAGCCCAAGGATCTTGCACCGAACCCGTGACGCGAACATGGACAAACGGATATTGCGGTGCGATTGGGGCGGAGTCATTTTCGTACGAGTGTGCAGTCACTCTTGAAATATAGACGAGTTAGGTGTACGACTACAGGTGATTGAGTGGTCCTGCAGCCTTGATAATTAAGTGAACCGTTGGGGTCACGAGATAGCTCAAAGGTGTTTCTATCTGCTCGATAACTTCAACTAGTTGCGGATCTGCCCCAGCCTCAATGGCTCGATTACAAGCCATGGTTCGTCCGTTGGCGACCGCCGTATTAAATCCGTCGTCGATTTGAACTACTCCTTGCCAATGTCCACTGACCCAGGCGATCGCCGCACCAATTGCATTGGCGACGTCGCCATTTTCTGGATAAATAACTCGGGACACGCCTTTGATGTCATCTGGAATAAGAGATGCAGCGCCACCAACTGCAACTAATGGAAGGTGAGTGTTGCCGAGTGTGACTTGATCAATGGCGTCTGCAATAAATTCATTTACGTTTCGCAATGCTGATTTGAGTCGGGCCAATTCAGATGTTTGAACATTGTGAGTACCAAGTTCAAACCGACCTTCAACCACTAGAGCGTCGCTCAAAGTTGCAGTAATGCCACCAAAAACCAATGCGTCAGGGTCCAGACGATAGCCAACCGATTTCGGGCCAACTATTGGTTGCTCTGCACTGCCAGAGATGATCGTTCCGCCACCAATGGCAACTGAAAGTAGATCTGGCATTCGAAAATTTGTACGCACACCACCAATTTCTACGCCAGCAGCAGATTCGCGAGGGTACCCATTAACGAGAACACCGAAGTCTGTAGATGTTCCACCAACATCAACCACAATTGTGTTGCTGAGTCCGGTTAAGAATGCCGCCCCGCGAAGAGAGTTTGCGGGGCCCGAGCCAATTGTCAAAATCGGAAATCGCTTAGCAAAATCCAGCGCCATTAATGTTCCGTCATTTTGTGCCAAAAGCATCTCGACTGCGAGACCTGCACCGTCAATCACATCTTGCATCGCGGTGATCACTTGGCCTACAACACCAAAGAGTGCTGCATTAAGAATCGTGGCATTTTCTCGTTCAAGCAAACCTAAACTGCCGATTTCATGACTTAATGAAACCGCCACGTTACTGCCCAGTACTTCTTTTACGATTTCGTGCGTGCGCAATTCGTCTTGCGGAGAAGTCGGACTAAAAATGCTCGTGATCGCAACGGCATCCACATCTTTAGCAACTCCAATCAAGAATTTTCTGATGCCGTCTTCATCAAGAAGCGAAATTCTTCGCCCGTCGACGTAGTGTCCACCTCTCAGGATGCAGGTTTCAACGCACACCGCCTCGCGTAAATCATTTGGCCACGACTCCATTGGCTGGAGCGAAAGTGAGGCTGGCGCTCCAAGACGAATTGCCGCCACTTGACCCAGCGATCGTCTTTCTAGGATTGCATTTGTTGCATGAGTAGTGCCGAGCATTATGCGTCCAATTCGATTTGCATCTTGCCCGATAGAACTGATCACATTTGATAATGCAGCTTTCATTCCCAATCGGACATCAGCGGTTGTTGCTTGCTTAGTTCGAGCAAGGATTCGGTTATTTGCATCCAGCACAACTGCGTCAGTGTTGGTGCCACCAACATCCATTCCAACTCGCAGATCTAGTTTCATCGCGGTGAATTCTCGACTGGAACGTACTCAATGTCGTATCCGAATGCTCGAGGGCCAACGGTTTTTAATCCTTGTGCAGTTCTCCAAAGTGGATCACATGGCCAAGCCATCGCAGTTACTCGCATTGCATATTTCGCTTCCTCGGTTGAAATTGCGGCACCTGTTTGAGTGTCTAGTACCGATATCAAATCAGGCACACTTGCAAGGACACGACCATTTTCTGTTGCGATGAGATTTTCGTTTTGTATTTCGATTCGGAGTTCTCGGCCGGCGTCAGTACCTGTTCCGCGGATAGTGACACTCCCACGAACGAAACCAGCATCAGTACGACGTTTAATTTCAGAAATCTTGCCGGTGATTAATGTTTGTGCCCCGAGCAATGTTCTTAATTTTTTAATTGGGTCTGTTGATCCACGCACTGCGCGACCTATTTCAATGGCCGTACTTAGTGAACCGTCAATCACATTGCCGATCATCGTTGTTGCGGGGTTGATGTAGTCAGCCATTAACGCAACACCTCCAGCTGCAATGGTGAATGCTCGCGACTCTGATTCTGCTGACGCGCCGCTTGTAGGCGTGATGGTCGCGACGTTGCCTTGAAAGTCGACGAGGATGATTGGCGTCAGGGGCAGACCGCGCACAAAAAATGAACCCATTTGAACTTCTGGAAACGCCCGACCCATCGTGTCTGCATCGACAATCGGCAATCCCAGTCGACTTGCCCACATGACGGGCTCGACGCCGTTTGAGCCACCAATTTCGCTCGCCATTATTGCAACGACTGGTTTGTTGAAAACGCGCTCAACTTCCCGGCGCAACAACTGCGCTTCTCCGCCATTGTTCAACATCTCAAACGAAATTGTGGGTGCACCGATGCCGCATATCGGCATCACCAAGCCGTTCGCAGGTAGGTCTTTGAGTTGGAGGACATCTACAGATCCAAATTTTCGTATCGCGCTTCGTGTTTCAAGAATTGCACCACCGACACTTCCACCACCACCCGTTCCAAGAAGTGCGCACCCAAAAGCTAAGTCTTCAACATCGTCTTGGGTGATTTGGGTGATTGCTGATTGCGACACGGCCATGCTCTCGTCCTAAGATATGACATACTTTAGTCAGTTTGCGGTTGGGGGACAGATGAGTAAAAATCTCCATAAAGTTTTGATTACAGCAGTGATCGGTCTTGCGACACTCGCTGTTGGAACGTCAACAAATGTTTCTGCCGAAGGCGAACTGTCGTTCTCGGTTGGGATTACCCAAGACATTGATTCGCTAAATGTCACCGTCGGCTATCTGGTGATCGATTATGAGATTTGGAATCTCACGTTGCCAACACTGACGAGTAAGGCCGCATCAGATTTTTCGATCCTGCCGAGCATGGCCGAATCGTGGACGAGTAGCGAAGATGGCCTGACGTGGACATATAAATTGCGCAGTGACATGAAGTGGAGTGACGGTGAGCCAATGACTGCCGACGATGTGGTCTACACGATCACCAGGTCGGTGACAGACGGTTGGTGGAATCACACAACGGTGACTGGCAACCTCACTGCAACGGCTCCTGATGCGCAAACTTTAGTTGTGACGTCATCTGTACCAGACCCAAAGTTGCCAATACTTGATGTGTATATCGTGCCAAAACACATTTACGAAAAAATTTCCGCAGAGGAACTGCCGAATTATCTTGCCGACGACAATGTTTCTGGCGGACCGTTTCAGATCGTTGAACGCAAGGAGGGCGAGTTCATTCGACTTGTGCGAAACCCGAATTGGTTTGGCAAGAAGCCGGCAATTGATCAGTTAATTTTTCGAACATACGAAACGGCCGAAGCCCAATACAACGCCCTCAAGGCAGGCGACTTAGACGCGATTGACGATGTACCAGGCAAAATTTTTACTGCAGTTGCCGCAGGTGACGTACCGAACATCATCGGAATTGCCGGTAATCAAGGATCCTTCAGCGAACTAGCGATGAATTCGAGTTGCCCAACAGGTATTGGTGATGGACATGTTGCCCTAAAAGACCCCAATGTGCGTCGAGCAATCAACTGGGCGATTGATCGTCAGTTGTTGGTTGACAAGGTGTTGAATGGTTTTGGAAAACCAGCCGTCGGAATTTCGGCTTCTGCAAATCCCGCTTTTGATTATCAGGTTGCAGCAGATGACACGTATTCATATAAACCTGAGAAAGCGAATTCGCTTCTTGATGAAGCGGGTTGGAAAGATTCAAACGGCGATGGGGTGCGCGACAAAGATGGGGTCGAATTGAGGCTCCGCTATTTTGATCGCTCTATTGGCGGTGCAGCAGATACAACACCGTTCATCACAGGATTCTTGAAAGATGTTGGTATCGCCACTGATGTCAAGACTTTTGATGAAGACAGTCTTGCGTCGATCCAGTCAAAAAGTGAGTTTGATTTGTACACATGGGGTTGGTCTCCATATGCCGATCCGGACAACATGTTGTCAGACTTCATAACTGCTGCGGTACCTACCGATCCAGCAGTTGGTGGATATAACGACGGCAACTGGTGCAATGCAGAATACGACGCACTGTACGCCAAGCAACATGTAGAACTTGATCCAGTCAAGCGTGCCGCTCTAATTCAAGAGATGCATAAAATATTTGTAAACGATGGCCCATACGCGGTGCTCTACAAGTACGACAACCTGCAGGCGTTTCGTTCGGATAGGTGGCAGAACTTTGTGCGCCAACCAGCAGAAGTTGGACCAGTCATGTTCACTCAGACCTCGTCTGGGTATCTCGATTTGGAGCCTGTTTCTGGTGGTAGTGGTAGAGGCGGTGGCACGAACACTGTGATCATTGCCGTCGTTGCAATTGTTGTTATTGGTGGAGGGTTGACACTCGTGCGGGGTCGTCGGAAGAAAAGTGCAGACGACCGCGCCTAAAAATCTAACGTGAATTTTTTATACGTTACTAAAAAACTATTATCAGCGTTTTTGACGCTCATAGCCGTCGTTATTTTCAATTTCTTTTTGTTTCGTGTTGTCGATCGTGACCCATTAGCGAAATATAGAGGTCGTAGCAAACTCTCTATCGCACAACGTGAAATAATGATTGAGCGTCTCGGATTAAATGGTTCGAAATGGCAGCAATTCATCACTTATATAAAATCAACGGCTCGACTTGATTTTGGTCGTTCGTTTGATTCAACGCGCCCAGTGTTGCGCGAGATCAGTGACCGATTGCCTGCCACGCTTTTACTCGTCGGAATTTCGACGATCCTGACGATTCTGATTGGTGTATATATAGGTGCACGCGCAGGTTGGCAAAGAGGCAGTCGTTTTGATCGCGTCTCTACGTCGGCGACGATGGTCTTATATGCGACACCCGAGTTCTTTTTTGGAATGCTGCTTCTTGCATTCATCGCAGGACGAACAGGTTGGTTTCCGACAGGCGGATTACGCGATGTGGGCGCTGATACTTCTGGTTTTGCTTCGATACTTGATCGGGCGCACCATTTAGTTTTGCCATCGCTCACCCTGACACTGGGATATCTCGGTTCGTATTCGCTGATTATGCGTACGTCGATGCTCGAAACACTTGGTGAAGATTATTTAACTACGGCCAGGGCAAAAGGTTTACGCGACCGCGATGTGATGATGCGTCATGCTGTGCCCAATGCTCTTCTTCCGTCTGTTTCGTTCATCGCAATTAGTTTTGGTTTCGTAATCGGTGGAGCAATTACCACCGAAACAGTATTTTCGTATCCAGGTTTGGGTCTTGCAACGGCTGATGCAATCCGCAACACCGATCTACCAATGTTGCAGGCGCTGTTTTTGGTGGCAAGTTCGGCAGTAATAATTTTCAATCTTCTGGCAGATCTCACATATGGATTGCTAGATCCAAGAATTGGACGCGCTAAGTGAGCATCGAGGCTGTGCAAGTTTCGCCAAGACAGATGACTTGGTTACGTCGTCGTCGTGCTTTATTGCGAGTTTGGCGTGAACTTCGCCATGACCGATCTGGATTTACCGGACTGTTACTTCTGGTTTTCTTTGGTGTCGTGGCTGCCGCCGCACCGTTGATTGCTGATCGCAGCGAATTGCTTGCCGCCGCAGGGCGAAATAATCCAGATCTTGCCGCACCAAGTGCCAAGTTTTTGCTCGGCACAGACGATATCGGTCGCAGTGTGTTATCTCAATTGGTTTGGGGTTCGCGGGTGTCACTGTTCATTGGTCTCTTGGCCACAGTTGTAGCCGTTGTCATTGGTTCAACTGTTGGGCTTATTTCTGGCTACGTGAAAGGCCGTGTAGGCAGTTTGCTGTTGGCAATCGATGATTTCTTTTTGGTGGTGCCATTTTTACCGTTGGCAATTGTGCTCGCAGTTATTCTTGGGCGATCTCCAGTGACACTCGCACTCGTGATTGGTTTTACTTCTTGGGCGGGTAGTGCACGACTCGTGCGTGCTCAAGTGTTGTCGTTAAGTGAGCGCGGTTATGTTGAGCGTGCTCGCGCACTTGGTGCTAATTCGCGCCACGTAATCTTGCGTCACGTTCTTCCTGGTGTGGCTCCGTTAATTATTGCTAATGCGACATTGATTGTGCCCGGTGCAATTTTGACCGAGTCGACGTTGTCATTTCTTGGTTTTGGAGATCGACTCTCTCCAAGTTGGGGAAAATTACTCGATGGTGCTCAATCGAGTGGATCAATAACGCTCAACGCGTGGTGGTATTACTTGCCACCGGGTATTTGCATCATCACTGTCGTACTTGCATTCACATTATTCGGACGCGCACTCGAACGAATTTTTGATCCACGTTTGGCTGGACGATGATCGACTCACCTGTGCTTAAAGTACGAGACTTGTACGTCACATATCAATCTTCGTTTGGGCCAGTGCCTGCTGTGCGTGGTGTTGATTTAGATATTGCTTTAGGTGAGACACTCGGCTTAGCCGGCGAATCAGGTTGTGGAAAATCAACTTTGGCGATGGCACTGTTGCGCCTTGTTCCGCCCGCAACGCAGATTTCGGGCTCAATACTGCTGGATGGTCAGAGTGTTTTGACGATGAAGCCTGGGCAACTGCGCCTGGTGCGTTGGGCCCAAGCCTCAATCGTCTTTCAAGGTGCACAACATGTGCTCAATCCGGTTCAGCGAATTGGTTCACAAATTGATGAAGCAATTCAGTTGCATCACGGTTCGACATCCTCAACTGTGCGAGAGATGTTGGCGCTAGTTGGATTAAGCGATGGTTGTGCAGACGATTACCCCCACGAATTATCCGGTGGGCAAAAGCAACGGGTGATGATTGCCATGGCACTTTCTTGTAATCCACTTTTAATAATCGCCGATGAGCCAACTACGGCTCTTGACGTGATGGTTCAGGCACAAATTTTGCAACTACTTGACAACATCAAACGCGAACGTGGTCTGTCGATGTTATTTATTACACATGATCTATCTGTTTTGTCTCATAACACTGATCGGGTTGCAGTTATGTATGCGGGACGAATTGTCGAAGTTGGTCCTGCCGAAGAACTTTTGCGCGGATCAATTCATCCGTACTCCCGAGCACTCGCTGAATCTTTTCCAATTATTGGCGACCCGAAGTCGCGTCATCAACCCAAGGGTTTGGCCGGAGATCCACCAGACCCGAATTCGCTGCCGTCCGGATGCCCATTTCATCCTCGATGCAATGTGGCTATAGACAGTTGCAAAAGTATTGATATCAAATTGAGTGCAGTTACGAAAAGTATTGACCGTCAAGTTGCCTGTGTACATGCAAATGACGAAAGTCGGTCAGTGAAATGAGTTCAAACGAGCAATATTCGGGTAACGCATTGCTTGAGCTTCGAGATGTTCACGTTGCTTATCCGGCGCGTCGTCGTGGTGGCTCGGTTGCTCGTGCCGTGGATGGTGTGCAACTCATTTTGCAACCCGGAGAGATAGTTGCACTTGTCGGTGAATCAGGTTGCGGAAAAACAACTCTGGCCAGAGCGATTCTGGGTTTGCAACAGTTGTCGCAGGGCACGATTCAATTTGATGGTGAGTCGATACCCACGGATGCGGCAGGCAAAAAGTTGTTCAGGCGTCAAGTGCAGATTGTGTTTCAAGATCCAACTGCCAGCCTCAATCCGCGTCAGTCGGTCTATGAAATTGTCGCGGAAGGTTTGAGAATTCACGGCAATTCAGAAAATGAGCACAAAATTGTCAGCGCAGCGCTCGAGCGTTGTGGCTTGCATCCCGCAGATCGCTACATGTTGCGCTATCCACATGAACTTTCTGGTGGGCAACGCCAAAGAGTTGTTATTGCTGGAGCAATGGTGCTTGAACCACGACTACTTATTGCCGACGAGCCAGTTTCAAGTTTGGATGCGTCTGTTCGTGGAGAGATCTTGAAACTCTTGCAAGATCTTGCGCGAGATAAAAATATGGCTGTTTTAGTGGTGACCCACGATCTTGGTTTGCCGTGGAATATCGCCGATCGAATTGCTGTGATGTATCTCGGACGGATAGTCGAGATCGGCACAACCGAAGACGTACTTGCCAGACCAAAGCATCCATACACCCGCGCATTGCTGTCTGTAGTTCATGAGCATCTACAACTCGAACAACAAATTCTTAAAGGTGACACACCTGACCCAACTTCAATTGCACGTGGCTGCAGGTTTAATCCGCGTTGTCCGATGGTTCAATCGGGAGAAGCAGAAAGACTGGGCATTTTGCAAAAGTGTCTGAACGACGATCCGGTTTTACCGAATAAACAAAATAACGATCATGTTGCCGCGTGTCACGCACTTAATTTCTAAAGTAATCGACGGGGGATAACGCGTTTCCATTGGCGTTTGGCAAACTCAACGCCATCAAGTTTTGCATCAACTTCAATTGTCACTTGAAATGTTTCGGTGTCACTGTTCATTTGCAGTCGAGCTTCGATGAGACAAGTCGCCTCAGGCCACGCAAGTTCGTAGCGAGTGGTCGCAGTTACCCAAGAGTTTGCAGGATCAACGGTCGAAACGCCGACCTCACCGGCGTATAACTCGTCTGCAGTTCCGGAATCTCGAATAGAACTGTGTCCACCATACGAAGTGCGTGCCGTTGTGATTCGCCGCAAAATATCTCGCTCAACTCGCCACTCAGTTGGCAATGAAGTGTCGGTGGTCGACTCTATTGCTTGAGTCTTGTCGGGCTTTATTACGGGCGCAAACATCGGGGTGCCTGCACCTTGCCCTTCAACGACTGAAAGATTTAGTTCGAGTGATTGACGCTCAACTTGCAAACTAAATTGTTGCGGCGGTGACCAAATATTTGGCCAATCAGCACCCGTAATTGAGAGCCGAATCTTGTGCCCAACTGGAAAGACCCAAGATGTCGCTTCAAATTCGATGTTGATGTCTTCAAACTTGCCTGGCGTAAGCGCCGTTGGATTAGTTGATGATTCGCGATGACATAAATTAAGAAATCCACGTGTCACTAGTGCAGAAGTTCCATCCGGAAACACATCACAAAGTTTGACGCTCAACGATGCCACTGGTTGGTCAACTGCGAGACGCAATTTAACGCGCGCATGCCCGATAACTTCGATCGATTTTTCATCGACTGGCCATTCGTAAGTCAGCGACCATGCATCATCTTCGCGTTGATCATCTGGCTGACCCCATGGCAGACCACCTGCGCACGAGTTCCATGCCGCCGCACCGACATCTGATTTTGTTGCGATCACATCAACTCCAGAGCTGGCAATTGTTAAAACTTTTGTTTGCAATCGTTTTGGCGGCCACGTATCTTCATAGCGCCATTCTCCGTTGAACATCGCTAAGTCAGGACTTGGTCTTGTCGAATGTCGAACGAATATCCGTATTGGCGGTTCGCTAGGCAAAGTTTTTTTATTCGCCTCATCAGAATTTTTTAGCCAACGATCAAACCAGACGATCATTTCTGCAACAAGATCAATGTGTGGACCAGGCCTCGATGTTGAAGGCGAACTGTGACTCCATGGACCAAGCAACAAAGATTTCTCACACTTCAAGGCTTCGAAAGTTCTGAAAGTATTATTCCGATATCCATCGGCCCAACCAGCAACAATCATCGTTGGGCATTCGATGCGTTCGTAATCTGGTCGTAGCGAACCATGTCGCCAATACGGTCCATCATGTTGCTGCTCCAACCAGTTCAACAGCCATGGTTGATTTTTTTCGAATCTCATCTTCCATTCTTCGAGCCAGTCATCACCAAATACCGCAGGAACTGGCGGCAATAAATTGCACGCAGTCATATAGTGGCAATAATCCACGAGATCAATGGCTCGAAGTGATCCGCCCATGTAGTGTCCGTCGTCGGTATATCGATCATCAGTTGCGTAGATTGCGCAGATGGCTTTAAGCGCTTGCGGTCTCGTGCAGGCTGCTTGAAGCGAATTGAAACCCGAATAGCTATAGCCAAACATTCCAACTCGACCGTTTGACCATGGTTGTGTCGCGAGCCAATTGATTACATCTGCAAGATCATCAAGTTCGCTCAACGGGTATTCATCTGTGGCAACACCGTGCGAACTTCCAGTACCTCGCACGTCGAGACGACACACCACGAAGTTTCCTTCACTTGCGAATCTCAAATATTCTTCGCTGTGTGATGATGCAGTTAAATCATCCTTGCGATATGGCAATGCTTCAAGCAGGGCGGGAAACTTTCCCACGCCATTTGTGGGCATATAAATGTCGGCGGCCAGCCCAACGCCATCACGAACGGTGATCGTAAGACGGGTGGGCTTCATCGATTTCACTCTACGATATATGTCATGTTGGAAGCATCGTTGAACCGCGATGCGTATGTCAGTAATGATGTTTGGGCAAAAGAACAACACAAAGTTTTTGCATCAAATTGGGTTTGTGTCGCACGCCAACTAGAAATCGCCGAAGTTTCTGGTAGCTATCGACTAGTTGACTTACAGGGTGAACAAGTTTTGGTTGTCCGTGGCGCAGATACAAAGTTGCGGGCATTCGTCAACATGTGTCGCCATCGTGGAACAGAACTCGTTGACTCAACAGACTCAAATGCAACCCAAGGTTGCTTCGGCGCACTGATTAAATGCCCATATCACAGTTGGACATACAACGTGGATGGATCTTTGCGTGGAGCGCCGTATTTAGACGATCTTGATTTTTCAAAACACAGTTTGCTGCAACTTGAATTAGACATTTGGGGTGGATATGTATTTGTTAGACAGATCCCAAATAAAAAATCACTCAAAGATAGTCTCGGTGAGATTGCCGGTCGGGTCAAAAATTATCCGCTCTCCGAACTTGTTTCAGCGAAAACAATTACCTATCAAGTTGGCGCTAACTGGAAGGTCTTGGCAGAAAATTACAACGAGTGTTATCACTGTGGACCAGTGCACCCAGAACTTTGTGATTTGGTTCCTTCGTTTCGACAAGGCGGAGGCTCAGATTTAGATTGGATTGATGGTGTACCGCATCGCGAAGGCGCCTACACATTTACGTCTAGCGGCCAAACAACGCGAAAGCCATTCGCTGGTTTGTCGGCTGCCGAACTCGTAAATCACAAAGGCGAACTTGTCTATCCGAATCTATGGTTGTCGTTGGCTTGTGATCATGTTGCATCTTTCGTGCTTTGGCCCAACGGTCCGGCACACACGACGATTGTCTTTGATTTGTTGTTTCATCCTGATCAAATTGAGCAACTTGATTTTGATCCGAGCGATGCATTTGATTTTTGGCACGTCGTGAACTTGCAAGACTGGAATATTTGTGAGCGCGTGCAACGCGGAATGACTTCTAAATTTTTCACTCAGGGGTTATTTGCCAAAATGGAAAATCCAAGTTTGGATATTCGAGAATGGTGGCGAACTGAGATGGGCGAAAAGTGAAAACAAATCGAACCGTCGATCACCTTGTCATCGGTTTAGGCGGCTTGGGCTCTGGCGCGGCCTATTGGTTGGCCCGATTGGGACAAGAAGCCGGACGCGATGATGTGATCGTTGGTCTTGAACAATTTGAACTCGGTCACGACAAAGGTGCCAGTCATGACCACTCGAGAATTATTCGATATTCGTATCACACAACAGAATATGTGCGTTTGGCTAGTGAGGCTTATGAGACTTGGGATGCAGTTTCATCAGAGGCAGGCGAAGAACTCGTAGTTCGCACCGGCGGAATTGATTTATTTCCAAATAATTCGGCGATTCCAATTATTGGTTACACAAAAAGTCTTGATGAGGTTGGCGTTGCATACGAAGTTTTAGACGCATCAGAGACGATGCGTCGATATCCACAGTTCAAATTAAAAAGTGATGTCGTTGTATTATCACAAGCAGATACTGGCATTGCACCTGCAATAAAAGGCACATCAGCACACCATCGTTTGGCGGCAAGACGTGGTGTCGAACTTTATGCAGGTGTGGCAGTTGAAAAAATTATCAGCGATGGTGCCGGCGATCTAACGGTTGTCACTAGCGACTGCGTATATCGCACAGGCTCAGTAATCATGTGTGCCGATGGTTGGTCAAATGAACTTCTCAAAGATCTCGATGTTCAGATTCCACTTGAGGTGACTCGCGAGCAAGTTGTTTATTATCCGACACCAGACACAGACCTTAAAAGTTTTTCAATCGGTTCGTTTCCGGTTTGGATATGGATGGACAATCCGTCGTTTTATGGGTTTCCTGTTTATGGAGATCTTGCAGCAGTTAAAGCAGCAGAAGATGTCGGGGGACAACCAACCACAGCCCGCACTCGTAGTTTTGCGACTGATGATGCCGCTTTACAACGCTTAACTGATTTTCTCGGTCAAACTCTGCCAGCAATGGTTGGCACGACAGCACCACGAGTCAAAACTTGTCTATACACGTTGACCAGAGATCGAGATTTCGTACTCGACACAGTCCCTGGTCATCCTGGTTTACAAGTTGGTCTGGGTTCAGCCCATGGTTTCAAATTTGCGTCGTGGTTTGGAAGATCGCTTGCAGAGCGCGCACTAACCGGCACAACACGAAGTGCGATTCATCCATTTCGTTTTGACCGACCGGCGATCACCGATCAAGACTTTGTGCCGAATTACATGACCTGATGGAGTACAGCCTCGCCGAAGCATTTGACGAAGCATCAATACCGACACTGTTGATGTGTTTGGTCCAGATAACTGGTGACGAATCATGGCTGCGAGAGCCTTTTTTGCCGAAGCGAGATACGAATTTATTCGCAGATGAGTCTGGTGGCATCGCCGAGTCGGCGCAACAACAAATTCGTGACGCGCTTGTGACCGTGCTTGGCGAAATATCTGCTGGTCAACGAGAGATGCCGTCGCCACCCGACACTGAATTGTTTACAAAAATGATGAGCCTTTGCGTGGCTGAAGAAGTCGAGCCCGAATATGCGCCGATGATGATGGAGGCGATGGGCTTTATCCCTCGGGATGTCAGTTGGACGAAGCCGTTAGCAGTTCCGCACGAAACTCTTGCAGATTTTAATGTGCTGATAATCGGCGCCGGGTTCTCGGGTATTTGTGCGGCGATAAAACTCGATCAACTTGGCATTCGCTGGATGATCGCTGATGCAAATGCCGAAATTGGTGGCACTTGGCTCGTGAATGATTACCCAGAAGCAGGAGTTGACACCCCGAATCATTTTTATTCGTTTACTTTTGCCCCAAATCATCGTTGGCCTCGCTACTTTTCAAAACGAATTGATGTTTTAAATTACTGCAAGTCGGTTGCTGAAAAATTCAAAGTTGCTGACCGTATTAGTTTGAACACCGAAGTCGTGTCTACGACTTGGGACGAAGCGTCGCAAACATGGCTGGTTATGTTGCGCGACCAGCACGGCAAGTTGCGCGAGACTCGAGCCAATGTTGTGATTTCTGGCGTCGGGCAACTGAATCGTCCAAAAAAGTCTTTCATCAAAGGCATCGAATCGTTTTCGGGCCCGTGCTTTCATTCGGCACAGTGGCGCCACGATGTCGATCTGAGTGGCAAGCGAGTTGCGATAATCGGCACCGGGGCCAGTGCGATGCAGATTTTGCGCACGGTTGCATCGCAAGCGAGTCACGTGACAATTTTTCAGCGGTCACCACAATGGGTGAGACCAAGCAACGACTATCACCGTGAAGTCAAGCCACAAACGATGTGGTTATTCGAGAACGTGCCGTTTTATTTTGACTGGTATCGCTTTGGTCTCTTCTGGAGATTTGGCGATGGTTTATTGCCAACTCTGCGCCGAGATGAAACTTGGCTACATCTGCACAGATCGATGAATTCACGCAATGACAAACATCGAGTGCAACTTACTGATTATTTGCTCGCACAACTTGACGGTCACACTGATTTAGTAAACAAGACTTTGCCCGACTATCCGCCGTATGGCAAACGAATTCTTGTCGATAACGATTGGTATAAAACTCTCACTCGCGACAATGTC
>BJGF01000038.1 GCA_014190295.1 Actinomycetes bacterium
TGTGTGCTGAAACACAGGAACATGCGGCACTTCGCGTACCTCCTAGCGAGAGTGTAACTTTTGAGGCATGGCTATTAACGGATACGAATTTGATCGGTTCTTGCGATATGACGAAATGGTTGCGTGGCTAAATGCAATAGCGGCGAAGTACCCAAAGATTGTGAGCGTCGAGTCGTATGGCAAGTCGCACAAGGGTCGCAACTTAATGCTCGCCACAATCACTGACACGACATCTGGCGCGCACAACACGAAACCTGCACATTGGATCGATGCCAACATTCACGCAGTCGAAGTAACAGGTGGTGTCGCAGCGCTATTCATAATTCAAGATCTCGTCGAGAAATTCAGCAATCGAGACGAGGTAGTTGTCGAAGCGTTGCGCACGCGCACTTTTTATATTGCGCCGCGCGTCAACCCAGACGGCGTCGAAGATGCGCTCGCTGACAAGCCTCTGTATCACCGCTCGAGTGTGCGACCTTGGCCGTGGCGCGATGGTCACTTGTGGCCGGGTCTTCATCCGCAAGATATTGACGGGGACGGAAAAATTTTAACGATGCGCATTGCCGACCCCGACGGTGGATGGATTGAACACGAACAAGAACCTCGCGTGATGGTGCCAGTCGGACCACTCGGCGCACCACGCGGCACGACTCGTTACAGATTAATTCAAGAAGGCTTGATCGAAAATTACGACGGCTTCACCGTCGACCAGCCGCGCGACCCGGCGGGTCTCGACTTGAATCGAAACTTTCCTGCGGGTTGGGGCGTGAGCGTTCTCGGCTCGGGCGATCACCCGCTTTCAGAACCTGAAACTGATTCGCTCGTGCGCGCGGTCAAAGCGCGGCCAAATGTTTGCGGATACAACGCGTTTCACACGGCTGGTGGTTTTATGTTGCGACCAAGCAGCAGTAAATCAGATTCACAGTTGCCGCCTATTGATTTATTTTTCTTCAACGAGTTCGGCAAACATTCGACACCGCTGACTACTTATCCGGTGCATTCAGTGTTCGAAGATCTGACATGGGATAAATCTTCGGTGATGGGTGGTGCCGGCGACGACTGGGCGTATGACCATCTCGGCGTTTATTCATGGACAACAGAGTTCTGGGATGCCGTGTTTCACGCAACGGGTGAACACTCGTCGACCGATGTTTGGTATGTCGGGCCGACTGTCGAACAAGATCTCGCCGTGTGCCGATGGTCAGATACACACGCACCAGACACTTACGTGAAATGGTACAAATACAATCACCCACAACTTGGCAAAGTCGAACTCGGTGGCGCCGATGCGTTTCGCATTTGGACAAATGCGCCACCATCAAAATTGCGTGCTGAAGTTGCTAATCATGCGCAAGTTGCGGTTTATCAAGCAATGGCATCACCGCGACTTGAAATCAAACACACAAAAGCCGAATCGTTGGGCAATGACACTTGGCGCGTCGAACTCGGCGTTGCCAACACGGGTTGGCTTGGCACCGAAGTGACGAAACTCGCCCATGACCACAAACTTGTTCTGCCGATTACGGTCGAGATTTCTGGTGCAACAACTATTGGCGGTGCGGCAAAAGAAAAAGTCGGCCAGTTATCGGGGCGGGCGATGTTTTTATTGAACGGTGGCGCGATGTCAGACGGCACGCCAGATCGAGTCATGCACTCGTGGGTTGTGCGCGCAAGTCATGGCGCCGAAGTTGTGCTTACCGTGCGTCACCCGCGTTGCGGCGAAGTCACAACAACACTAAAACTAAATTAACTTGTTGGCGCCTCGACTGGGGCTGCGAATTTTTTGTGTGATTGCACGGCGCGAATCCAAATATAAAGCGAGCCCGATGTGCCAACAACATTGGGTATAGCGACAAACCAGTCGTTGATCATCGCGCCATAAATAAACCATGTCACGCAGCACACAAATAACAACGCATACATCGGCGCCGAAACGCCATAAAGATGTTCAGTTCGATAGACCCGTACGACTTGAGGAATAATTGCGGGTGCGCCGATCGCAACAGTGCACCATCCCATCAATGTGATCGAATAATTCGCGATAAAAAACCCAAATATTGAAACAACCCCAAGTGCTACTACTGGTATCCACCAAACAATTTGCTTGTGTTTAATGCAAACAAAAAGAATCAACACGATCGCCACGACCAATGCACCATTGGATACAGTCACTTGCGTTTCGGGTTTGTTCAGCCCATAAATCGTCCACATCGTCGAACCACAACAACCTTGCAGAAATGATTGGGGCGAAATACCTTCAGTTGAATCTTTGATGTACACACGAAACACTTGCGGCCAAATAAAAGCGATGGATGTACAAGTCGCAAAGACGCCGACAAGTGTTGTTAATGACACTTTTTCACACTAGTTGGTGAAATCTGCACCGTGGAGCGCATTGGTAGCGTTCAAGTCGTGATCACGACATACGGATTCTCAATCGCGACAGCAAATAAAGACTTGCGCCAGGCCGCAATCGACGCTGTGTTTCGTTGGCTCGATGAGGTGCACCCGCAAGAAACGCGTACCAACGCGACGCCCGTAAATGTGCGTCACAGTGCAAATGACGCGATTTTTCGTGTTGATGTTCTCGAACAAGACACCAAACAGGCGGCGGCTCGTGGCACGACTGCCACGCTAATTGTCTCAAAAAATGAACTCTATTTTGATCTTCGTTGCACATTGCGCCCAATGAAACCTGCCGTATTGCCACGACGCACGATTGAAAGGCCGGAAGCAAGACTCAATAAATTAGTTCTTGAAATCATCAAATTATTTAAAGTTCGGGATGCCGAAAAAATAATCGATGCGCAAATCACTATTGCCAACGATCAAATGAGCGGTCAATCACTTGCCGCATTTGCCGAGGCGCCGAGTCGGCGACTGCCAATTGTGATTGAAGTCATCGTCGGTAAACCTGCCCCCATCACGAGCACTAAAACTGCAACGCTTCTAGCGGGCATCGCCCATGTTGCCCACGTCGCTTCTCATGTGGCAGATGAAGCGTTCAACAACTTATATGGGGCGAGGGTTATCGGCGCGAGTTGGATAACTGTCATCTGGCCGCGCGGAGCCGCGCCGGAAAACTTTCATCAGCAAGACGACGACGAACTCGTAAATCACTTGATCGCCGCGTCAATCGCTTCACTCGCCACACTTGTGCTTGCTCCACCAAAAAAGCGCGCCAACGAGCAGACCAGAAAAGCAGGTACACCCGCTCAAAGCAATTCGTCAACAGCCCAAACTCAACAAGAGACCGAAGAGTTGCGCCGTGTTAATCAAGAACTACTTGAAGAGAACGCAGGTCTACTCGAAAATGCGACCCTGACCGACATGCTCAGCGCACAAAAAACCGAAGAGCGCGACCGCGCCTATTCGCAACTGGCAACTTTCTTGTCGATGGAAGACGACAAGAGTTATCTGGATCGTGTTTCGGATGCCGTTGCGTTCGCCCAAAAAAACCTGCCGAATATTATTTTTCATCAACGGGCGATTTCGTCGGCGAACGAATCACATCTGATGAACGGTCGGCGAATCTACTCGAACCTGGTCGAGTTGAATAATCTTGCGGCGCGATTACAACGCGGTGATTTTGCCCCAAATGTTTTTAATATTTACTGCAATCAACAACTCAGCAACTTTGCGGCTTCAATTAGTGGCGAAGCCGAGCATCGCTACGCCCAGGACTATGCGATTGAGTGGAAGGGCGAAAACGTTCTGGCTAAGCCACATATTCGTTGTGGCGATGCGCGAATTCACTTTTATCACGACACTAAAACAAATGAAATCGTGATCGCCTACGTTGGTCGACACCTGCGCGACAAATCTACGAATTAGTTACGACGCGTTTTACGACGCCAAAATCGTTGCGCAAAACTCAAATTCAAAAACGGTCGGGCAAGTCGGTATATAAAGCCAGGGACGACAACGCTTTTGTTTTGGTTCAAACCTCTTTGAGCACTGCGTACAACTTCATCTGCAGTAACCCACAGCCAACGAGGAACCCGCGAAGTTAAGTGCTCAAGTCCGGCGTTTTGGTGCAACTGCGTTCGCACATAGCCAGGACACACAACGCAAAGCCGAACCCCAGATCCGCGCAACTCTGCGTTCACACTTCTGCCGTAAGACATGACATAAGTTTTTGCCGCCGCGTATAGAGCCGACTTTGGCATATCGACAAATGCGGCAATGCTCGAAACAACTACAACGTCACCATTTCCGCGTTGAATCATTTTTGGAATTACCGTCTCGCAAATTTCGACAACACCTGTTGCCAGCAGTCGATTCAACCGATTCATTTCTTGAATATCTGTTTGCCCAACTCTTGCCGCAAGAGTAATACCGGCATTTAGAACAAGAAACTTGACATCTTGTGCTTCTTTGATCGTCGCCTGGATTCCATCATCTGTTGACAAGTCGGCAACAATAACTTTTGTTTCGGCACCAAAAGCCTTGAGCTCAATCGCAAGTGCTTCAAGCAATTCGCGACGACGCGCAACCGCGACGATGTCGTATCCATTTTTTGCCAATGTAATCGCGAATTGTCGGCCAATACCCGCCGAAGCCCCTGTAATCAATGCAAGTTTCCGATTCGCCACGCTTTGAGCATTACATGAAAACCGCCTACGGTAAAGCCATGACTAAATCACAATCCCAAGCACAACTATCGCCCGTCTATCAACTTTCAGATCAATACATCGAACAACTTGCTGCAACCGACCCAGGACTCGCAACCGCACTCGGTATTGCAGGTCATGATCACGAGATGACCGACTTCAGTCCGCGCGGCCATGACGAGCGTTACGAGGTAACACGTTCGACTCTCGAAATGTTAAACACACTTGACACCTCAGATGATCGTGATCGACTTGCAGCAGGTGTTTTGCGAAACTCACTTGAGATGTCGACGCTTGAATACGAAGCAGATGAACACTTGCGTTCGATTCGTGTTATCGCCGGCGATGTCGACTCGGCGCGCGGAATTTTCGACCTAATGCCAACTGCGACCGCCGAAAACTGGAAGACGATTGCCAAACGAATGAGCAACGTGCCAAATGCATTTGCCGGAATGCGCGAAAGTTGGAACCTCGGAATCAAACGACAAACAGTTGCGCCGCGTCGTCAAGCACTTGTGGTCGCCCAGCAACTTGAAACTTGGGCAGGCACACCAACTGCACCGGGTTTCTTCACACAGTTTGCCGAATCTGCTGCAGCGGTTAAAGGCGCTCCACTTGACGAGTTGCGCAAGGCAGCTGTTGCTGCGTCGAAATCGATGAGCGAGACATCAAATTATTTGCGTCAAACATATGCGCAGTCGGCTGACCCTCGCAATGGTGTCGGCCAAGAACGCCACGCGCTCGCCCGTCGACGATTTATGGGAATGAACGTGGACGCCCGCGAATCATATGAATGGGGTTTCGCCGAAGTTGCGAGATTAGATGCCGAACTTGTAAAGACCGCAAAAGAAATTAACCCGAATATGTCGCTTGACGAAGTTCGAAACTTTTTAGATACTGATCCGAGTCACAGCATCGAAGGCGAAGAAAATCTGCGCGACTGGTTGCAAGGCCTGATGGATGACGCGATGTCATTTTTGATTCGTGAAAATCATTTTGATATTCCAAAAGAGATTCACCGTGTTGAAGCCATGATTTCTCCGCCAGGTGGGGCGGCTGCAATGTATTACACATCACCAAGCGAAGATCTGACGCGCCCAGGTCGCACTTGGTACCCAGCAAATGGTCGCACGCGATTTCCATTATGGAGCGAACCCACGACGGCATATCACGAAGGCGTACCAGGTCACCACTTGCAGATCGGCATGGCGACTGTCAACTCAGAAAAACTTTCACGCTTTCAACGCAACGAATTTGTTAGCGGTCACGGCGAAGGGTGGGCACTTTACGCTGAGCGATTAATGGATGAATTGGGCTTCTTGGGCAAACCAGAATATCGACTTGGGTATTTATACGCACAGGCGTTTCGTGCGGCACGAATTGTCGTTGATATTGGAATGCATTGCGAATTTAAGATTCCAAAAGAATCAAAATGGCATTCCGGCGAATCATGGACACCAGAATTAGCGCTTGAATTTCTCTCGGCTCGTTCGTCTAGCGACGATGCTTTCAACAAATCAGAAATAAATCGTTATCTCGGCTGGCCGGCGCAAGCAATTTCTTACAAACTTGGCGAACGAGTTTGGACTTCATTACGTGAAGATGCAAAACGCAAGCACGGTACGAAGTTCGATCTAAAGGCTTGGCACGCATACGCGCTTGATCTCGGCAACCTTGGTCTTGATTTACTTAAAACCGAACTCGCCAGATTCTAAAAAATTCTAAATAATTTTAATTCACTACAACGATAGTTGTGCCAATTCTGGCGAATTCAAAAATAAACTTTGCGTCTGCCGGCAACAGGCGCAAGCAACCACTGCCCTGAAATGAACCAAGTTGCTCTACGGTCTGCAGTGGCTTGCCATTTTTCGTAGGAATCGCATGAAACCCGATGTTTCCACCTTCAGGGCCCAATGCAAAACGGGTCATGTTGTTGAACCATACGCCCTCGTAATCGAGACTGTAACTTCGCAATGACTGACTGTTCACTTTGTAGGTTCCAACACTTGGCACACCTCGACGTCCAGAAACTGGCATGACTCGGACAATATTGTTTTGTGAATCAATAACCCAAATCCATTGCAAACTATTTTTATAAACCACACGACGTCCAGATCCAGATTTAGCGGGCAGTATCGGCGGGTTTAGGCGCGTGTACGGCGGAAATCTCAACGCACGAGTTGGATAAAGCGCCGAATTTTCGGCCGCAGTCGGTGCTGAAACAACCGTTGTGGTTGTTGTGCTCGTTGACGCGCTTGAGCTGTCAGAACTAGGCACCGTTGAACTTGTTGTTGACGAGTCGGTCGAAGCATTTGTCAGCCCAGCGCTAACCAAAAGACAACCCGCAACAACGACTGTTGCCACTACGAACCGAGATGAATATTTCACTTTTGTTTTTTGAACAGTTTTCCCGAACTTGAACTCTTTGGAGATTTGCTTTCAACCAACGGATCATCAATGATTTCGAAGCGATGTCCCCAGTTGCCAACAATTCCTTGCACCATCGCCGCAAATGGCAAAGCCAACACGGCACCAATTGGGCCGAGCACGGCGCCACCAGCAATTGCTGCACCAAAAGCAACTGCGGCGTGGAGCTCAAGGGTCTTTGCTGTTATGCGTGGTGCGAGCAAGAAGTTTTCAAGTTGTTGATAGACGGCGATGAACACAATCACGATCAGCGCTTTGACTGGCGAATCTAGAAACGCCAACAAAACTGGCAGAATGCCTGCGAGATAGGTTCCGACAACTGGCAAGAACTGTGAGATCAATCCAACCCAGACCGCAAGAGCGACAGGTGCCGGTGTACCAATGGCTTGAAAAGCAATCCAGTGAAAAAATGCAGAGATTAGTGCGAGCAATGCTCGCGAATAGATATATCCACCTGTTTTTTGAATTGCTAAGTTCCAGACATTAAGAACTACCTTTTGTTTATCGGCACTCAGCCGTCCACAAATCGCGCGGCGCAGACGAGGGCCGTCAGAAATCAAATAAAAAGCGAACAATGTAATTGATAGAACTTGCAACAGTCCACTGAGTGCACCAAGCGACAGTCCAACAACGCGATCTTGTTGACTGCTAAAAAAGTTCTGCACTGAACCATCTGGGTCACCGATCGTGTCGATCCACGATTGTGCGCTGATTGTTGTTCCGAAAGTGTCGTTGATGAAGTCAACGGTCTCGGTCACATATTGGTCACGATTATCCAGAAGATCCTGTGCTTGGGTCGCAACCAATGTGCCGATTGCGGCGCTAAAAGAAATTACTGCAACAAATACGCCCACAATCATCAGTGCTGTTGCTGAACCACGGCTCCAACCGCGCGCGGCAAGACGATTAACCGCCGGCTCAATGGCCAAAGCAAGAAACAGCGAAATCAACAACAGAATGAAGAAATTTGAAAGTTGCTTAAAGATTTCACGCGTCACAAGAGTGGCTAAAAACCCGAGCCAAAACAGCAAAATTGCCCGTGGTACCCATTTGGGCATACGTTGCGGCGGTGTCGGAATCTCTGACTCGACATGACTCATGTCATCTATCGTAGTTGTCGTTTATATGGACAAACGCCCACTGCAGATGCGACGATAGAGGTCGTTGATTATGAAACGTTTTGACATCAATTCTGTAGTTGCCACAGTTCGAGAACAAATCGCCGATGGCTTGCGCGCGCGCGTGGTTGGCCCAAATGCAAGTCAGCGCACTCAAGAAATAATGGACGCACCTGGTGAACGATGGTTTGCCGAAGATCGTCCGATACGACTTGTTCACGGTGACGCCTCAATGTTCATCGGTGGGTTGCGAGCATTACTTTTGCAATCGCTGCATCCATTAGCAATGGCTGGCGTCGCGAATTATTCTGATTATCGCCAAGACCCGTGGGGACGATTGCAACGAACTGCAGATTTTTTGGCGGCGACAAGTTTTGGCCCTGCAGCCGAAGCGCAACGAATTGTTGAGCGAGTCAAATCTGTACATCTAAAAGTTAATGGTGTCGCCAGTGATGGTCGACCATATTCGGCGACTGATCCGCACTTGTTGAAGTGGGTTCACATTGCCGAAATTGATTCTTTCTTGTGTGCATATCAAAAGTTCAGCAAAGCACCCCTTGATCAAGCAGGTCGCGATGGTTATGTATTTGACACTGCATTTGTCGCTCGTGCACTTGGTGTGATTGATCCACCCGAAACAGAAGCAGAACTTCGCCAGATGCTTCGTGATTACCGACCTGAGTTGAAGAGCACACGTGAATCACGCGATGCAACAAAATATTTAATTTTTAAACCACCACTACCTGCCGCTGCACGAGTCGGTTATTCGGCGTTGGTTGCAGCAACCATCGCCACTCTGCCAATGTGGACGAGAATTCCGTTGCGTCTACCTTTGCTGCCGATCACCGAACGTATTGCACTGCGTCCGCTCGGGTTGATAATGACTAAAGCAATTCGTTGGATAACAACTACTCCACTAGACAGCCCTGTCGAAAACCCTGCGCCTTAATGCCGATCTAAAGATTTTCGCGCGTGGTCAACGAATGCGTTATACAAATTTTGTTGCATGGCGTCAGTTTCAGCAGTGTCTTCGGGGTGCCACTGCACTCCAACTAACCAATGATCAGTGTGCTCGATGCCTTCGAGTAGCCCGTCTTCGGCCCATGCAACGGCAACACAACCCGGTGCAACTTTGTCAACTATTTGGTGATGAAACGATGCGCCGCGAATTGAAGTAGTTCCTAATGCACGAGCAAGCCTGCTGCCATCTGCAATGCGCACGTCATGCACAGCAAAGGGCGCACCTTCAGGAAAGTTCTCGGGCTTATGCAACACCTGCGAATCGGAGTTTGCCAACGTGGCAATTTCTTGCACAAGCGTGCCACCCAATGCAACATTGGTGATTTGTAACCCGCGACAAATTGCCAACACAGGCTTGCCCATGCGAATGGCGGCCTTCACCATGGTGGATTCAAAAATATCTTGCTCGGTCAAAATGCCATACACATGAACACTCGGTTCTTGCCCGTAAAGCTTTGGGTCTACGTCGCCGCCGCCCATCAAAACCAATCCATCAAAACGCGACATCAACTCGTCGGCATCTTCGTCGGTCAATTGTTGTGGCACCACAATCGCTGGCTCTCCACCTGCACGCAACACTGCATTCGTATATACATCGCCTGCAAAGTGCACCGCGCTGCGCGACACACGACTTGCTGGGCCAACTCTGCCGGCAATTGCGATGATCGGTTTCACGCGTTACAGGCTACAGAACGCTCTCTCGATCGTTGCTTAGTTGCCTGTGAGGCGCTCAACGATCTTCTCGGCATTTTCAGAATTCGCCCATACCCACGCATCAAAGTCGTCTGTTGCGCGAGGGTAACCATGTGCCGCGAGCGCGTAACCACCAACTACCAAAAATCGAACGCCTTTAGCGACGAATAATTCGACAAACTCGTTGAAGTCCTTGTCGAGTTTCATCAGCACCTCCGAATATTCGTTGACGAATAATCTCTACTGCAGCAATTCTCTCTGATGGGTCACGACTCAACCAATATTGAAGCTCAGAATCACCTTCGTGCAAGTTGACTCGGTTCACCACCAAAGCCATCTGACCATTGCGGCGAAGCGGTACCGACATATCCCTATTCTACCGAAAATACAACGGCGTACGGCCGCAACACAAGCCAATGACTACTCAAGTTGTAGCCAGGTCGCCAGCGCGCGTAGTTCGTTATTTAATGCATCGCTAATTGATGCGCGGTTAATTCCCTTTTCGGTGTGCACGCTGTGCACCAGCAATTTCGAATTGGCACGGTCGGCTTTCAAGTCAACTCTGCCCACCATTTGGCCATTCAACATGAACGGCAACACGTAGTAGCCGAACTTTCGCTTTTCTTTAGGCGTATAAATCTCGATGCGGTAATGAAAATCAAACAACCGCTCGTTGCGTGGTCGACACCACACGAGTGAATCAAATGGCGAGAGCAGTGCAGTGGCGTAAAGCTTTTTAGGCAGTTTGGCACTGCGATGCACAAACGCTTTTTCGGCCCAACCATCAACAGCAACTTCGCACAACTCACCTTCTTCTAGCAACTCGGCGATCAGGGGCTTGACCGCTGCTGGTTTTTGTCGGTAATAGTCGGCCAAGTCGCTTGCTGTTGCTGCACCTTGCGCAATTGCCGAACGCACCAGCAACTGTTTTCGCGCGTCATGTTCGGTCGGCGTCGGTGCATTTAAAACTTTCTTTGGCAACACACGATCTGGCGTGTCATAGATGCGCGCAAAGTCGGTGCCACGACCGCACGACATTAATTGCCCCGTCAAAAATAAATATTCGAGTGCAGTTTTTGACTCGTCCCAATTCCACCAGGTTTTTTTATCAGCGCCTCTTTTTTTGGTGCGCGTTGTAAGTTCGCGCGCAGTCGTTGATCCATTTACTTCAACATGTTTCAAGATTCGGTTGACGAATGCTTTGTTCTCGACGTAAAAACTTGTCAAGCCCCAGTGTTTTAACTTGCCCGAACGCGCGGCGTGCATCTTCCAACGAAATAACGGCTGAATTTCGACGGGTAAATGCGCTGCTTCGTGCCCCCAATATTCAAAAATCTTTCGTGACTCTGTGGCTTTGCTTATTGCGTTGCGATCGTGATCGCCAAGTCTCGAGAACAGTGGTAACTCTTGGCTGCGCACGAGCACATTGACCGAATCAATTTGAACGACACCTAGTTTCGTAAAAAGTGCGACGACATCACTAGTCAACGATTTAGATTTTGTTCGCGGTTTGTCAAAACCCTGCGCAGCAAGTGCCAACGAACGAGCTTCAACGATTGTTAGTTCGTCGAGCCGTTTTGGCATCGCAAATTATCTAGTCGGCGACTGTAATCGTGATTGATTTAATTACAACATCTTCAACTGGTCGATCGCCAGGTCGTGTCGCAACATTTTGCATTGCATCAACAATCTCAAGACCTTTAACAACTTGACCAAACAACGAATATTGTGGTGGCAGACCCACACCGCTTGAGCCACTCACGATAAAAAATTGCGAGCCGTTCGTGTTCGGGCCGGCGTTAGCCATCGCCAAACTTCCAATTTGATATTTGCCAGGCTTCGGTAGTTCATCCCCAAATTTGTAGCCCGGACCGCCACGACCAGAACCTTCTGGGTCTCCACCTTGGCACATGAAGTTTTTAATAATTCGATGAAAGATCACACCGTCGTAATAATGGTGCGCTGCGAGAAAAACAAAGTTATTTACTGTGAGTGGTGCAGTTACTGAATCGAGCGCAATCACGAGTGTGCCTAAAGTCGTCTCCATTGCCACGCTGTAACGCTTGGCTGGATCAATGCCCATCGGCGGCATGCTGGCGAATCTTTTTATGACCGGCGCTGAACCGTCAAGGGCTGGAAATTCTGGTGGTTGTGTAGTTGACATAGCCCTGAACCCTACACTCGTGTCATGACAGAAACGACAGCTAACGGCAATTTCGATGCGACGCTGATTGACGCAATTGAACTTGACTTAAACGATGTTGATGCCGCAATGGCTCGACTCGAAAAAGGCACTTATTTTAATGATGAGATAACGGGTGCACCCATACAAACTGATTTTCTGACTTCTAACCCGCTTGCTCGCCGCAACCCTTAACGCGCAAGTCGTTGCCCGCTAACGGGTTGTAATTGCGTCCATTGATGCGTCGAGGGTCATCACAAAACTCGAGCCAGGCGAACAATCTTTTAGTGATGCTGCTTTTTCATAGGCCTGCGACTGAGAATCAAACGCCTTGAATTGCACCGTGTCCCACATTCGGCCGTCACCAATGATTGTTCCTTCTGCCGAAAAATTTGTTGCTTTATCAATTTGCGAGAATGCACCCTGGCGGTCATCGGTTTGACGCACGACCATTAACACTGTGCGCGAATCACCAGCATTCGGACGACCAACTCGATCGAGTGCGATGTCTTCGGGTCGACAACACACAATAATCGTGCGCTGCATGCCGGCTGCTTTGTGTTTATGTTTCTCACCGAAATCTTTTCGCGACTGCATTTCGATAAACGATTTACGAGTGGCGTAGCGCGCGATCGCAATTCGATCCCAATCTTCGCTACCCACATGGCTCTTATTTACGTCTGCCACAAAAACAATGTCGGCACCAATTTTGCTCAGGATACTTGCAGGGTTATAACGGTCGTCAGCGTCACGACCACTAATCGCTTTATCCATGCCGTCTTCACTTTGATATTGCGCGACTTCGTGGTACTTCATCAAGTTGACCATATAAATCGGCCCATCATTTTCTGGGGCCCGTGTGGCTAGATCAAGACCATATTCTTTGTTGATTGTTCCGTAGTTGTGCTTGAGATTTGGCTTGTCGCTCATTGACAGAGCATATTCTTCTCTTTACAACCCGAGCGAATCGAACCAACCTGTTTCTATTTGCTCAGGCTGAACCCTAAATAGTTAGTTTTTGCGGAAAAGGGCAGTAAAAAATCCTGGGAAGTACTTGCCCTCGGCGATTCGCTGATACGAAATTGCTTCATACTCAAATTCTTGATCAAATAATTCAGATTCTGAATTGAAACTTTTAAATTGATTGATAGAAGTTGATATCAATTTTGCACCTGTATTTGTGCAAACTTCACTGATCTCTCGCAGAGTATGTTGTGATTCATGAGGGTGTAAAACTTGATCTCGAAACCACGAGTAGAGATAAGTTCTGTCGGTTTTTCCATTATCAAGGCGTGCATACTCTTTGAACAATTCATCTTCGGATGCGCCAGCTGCAGCAAGTTTTTCAAAATGCTGAAGAAATGGTCTTCGACCGTAAAGGTGATACAGACCAACGTAGAAATATCCACCAGATTTGACATAACTTTCTACGCAGCGCTGAACTGCAGCGATGCAATTATTTGTATGGTGAAGCACCCCGAGAGAAACACAAACATCAAACTTTTCTTTAGGCTCAAACTTAAAAAGATCAGCCGATTCATAAGACACATTTAATCCAAGTGCCTTTGCGGCAGTCTGCGCATATTCAATAGCTATTGGATTAAAGTCAATTGCAGTAACCGATGACCCGAATCGATCTGCAATTTGAGCCGAGAAGCGCCCGACTCCACAACCAACTTCAAGAACGCTCGTTTGTTTCGAAAGAATTTCAGTAAGCACAGGGTGACTTTTTAATGAAACCCCTGACTTTATGAAGTTTTGATGCTCTTCTTTGCTACCAAAAATATTGAATGGCAACTCTTTATAAAATTTCAGTACATCATCATTAGCAAAACTCATAGTTGTTTCGTAGTTTTGGCTAGAACATTGGGTAGTTGTCGTCTGAAACTTCGCCTGATCGTGATGGGCCTTTGCCAGCAAACAGTTTGCTTAGAAACTTGATAATTCGAGAAAAAAAACTCATAGCGACAATTCTCGCACAAGCAACTTGGTCACGGTGTCATTGCCTTCATCCGTAAAATGCGCACGATCGACGAATAGCCAATTTGCCTGTCGCAACTCCGAGGCACTGTTTAAATCAGAAAATCGCATGCCAATTTTTTCACAAATTGTTCTTATGTCATTACTATATCTCTCTTTAAACTGCTCCAACTCGAGGAGCACTCGCGAAAAAGACTCAGCCTCTTGATCAAGCAAAGAAAATAACTGCGTCTCTTGCGAAGTCAAAGACTTATTGATCCACGGAATAAACGGCTGCAAGACAAATGAAGCAGTCGTGTTATTTTTTTTGGCAAGCATTTGTAAATATTGACAATCACGCTCAAATACTTTAAGCATCGAAGCATACGATTCAGTTTTTGACGAATTTGACTGTGCTGTTGTAACAGTTTTTTTGGTCAAGCCAAATTTTGCACAAATTTGAGCAAACAACATTCGTGAAAGTTCGCGACTACCCATTCCAGAATTTTTCATTTGGTGTTCGTACAACCCCTGTTGAAAAAAAGCACCATACATCGGTGAAAAACTTCCTGGCATCAATGAACGAATCAAATTGTTTACTCCAGACATAACAATAATTGGACCTTCAATTTTTTGGACATTAGCCAAGTGAACCAAAATTATTTCTTGTGTCGAGTTAAACGCGCGACCACCCAAATTGTGCCAGTTGTATTTTGTTGAAGCGTTGAGCAAACTCGGAATCGTCGTTAAATCAGACGTCGCACCAATACCAAATACGCTGCTACCACCAACTAAAAGTGCGGTTGGCGAGTCAGTTTTTGCCCCAAAAGTTTTACGAATACCGTATTCATCCGTTGAGACCGACTTAAGTGCAACATTGCGTGGATGAAAATACATTAAGTGAGGCACCCACTCTTGGCGCATACCAAGTTCGTCGTAGTCGCGCATCTGCGGCACGATTAAGTTGCGTTGCTCAACTGCAGCGCGAGATTGTTTATCGTTGGCGCTCAAAATGATCCTTTGATAAAGCGGTCTTATCAACCCAATAACTTTGAGCCGACTTTTTTGACGTTAACTGACCTAAACCAACGACTCGGTGCAATACACCAACCACAACTACTGCACACCAAACTAAAAAGACGAATGCGCGCTTAATCAAGGGCAAACTCTTTTTGCCAATCAGAGTCGTGCTTGAGTTCTGATTGTTCAGATTTTGTCAAAAGCATCGAGCCGATTACGAGATAGTCCATGTCGGTGCGCATAAAGCATGTGTAGGCCTCGGTGGGAGTGCAGACCGGCGGTTCACCACGCACATTGAAAGAAGTGTTCAGTAAAACTGCGCATCCATGACGCTGCTTAAACACAGAAAGCAGACTATGAAATTCTGGGTTTGTTTCTTGATGCACAGTTTGCACGCGCGCCGAAAAATCTACGTGTGTGACCGCAGGAATCTGCGACCGCACAACGTTTAGTTTGTCGATGCCGAAAAGTTTTGACATGTCGGCGTGATCTTTGCTGCGACGATGCTCGGCCACTGGGGCGACAATCAACATATATGGGCTCGAAGACTTGAGGTCGAACCAATCGGCAACATCTTCAGCCAAGACCGCTGGCGCAAACGGACGAAACCCTTCACGAAATTTAATTTTGAGATTCATCTTCTTTTGCATGTCGGGATGCCGAGCGTCGCCCAAGATCGTGCGATTGCCGAGCGCCCGAGGGCCAAACTCCATTCGGCCTTGAAACCAGCCAACGACTGCGCCGTCATTCAGTAGATCGGCAACTCGCTCGTTGAGCTCATTGCGCGAAATTTGTTGATACGGAATCGCCTGAGAGTTGAGAAACTTCGAAACTTCGTCGTCGGAAAATTTCGGTCCAAGATAACTGCCACGCATTGCATCACCAGTGTTTACAGTTCGTGGCTTGTCAAGATATTTGTGCCATACGCCAAGCGCAGCGCCGAGTGCACCACCTGCATCGCCAGCCGCAGGCTGTATCCAAATACTTTCGAAAATATTTTCACGAA
>BJGF01000039.1 GCA_014190295.1 Actinomycetes bacterium
CAATGGTCCGGAGAATCTTCGCAAATATCGTGCACGCGCCGCATCATCACAAGTGCAGGCGCCTGGGGTGCCCTCGCCACATGGACATGGATTAGACGCGGCAACAAGCAAGAACTCTGCCGGAATCACGACGCTCGTTCGCGCTCGTGCCAAACGAACGACTCCTTGTTCGAGAGGTTGACGCAAAGCGTCCAAAACTGACGGTGCGAATTCTCCGAGTTCATCAAGAAATAAAACACCGTGACTTGCAAGAGATATTTCGCCGGGGCGCATCAATGCTGTGCCACCACCGACCATCGCGACCATCGATGATGAATGATGTGGTGCACGATATGGCGCAGAACGAATCAATCCGTCATTGAGAAATTCTGTTTGCACCGAAGAGTGAATCATCGTCGCCGAGATGGCTTGTTGATCATTGAGCGGTGGCAATAGACCAACAAGGCGTTCAGCGAGCATTGTTTTTCCTGCACCCGGTGGACCAACCAGCAACAAATGGTGTGAGCCCGCAGCCGAAATTTCTAAGGCTTGGCGAGCAGCCGGCTGGCCCTGCACATCGGCAAGGTCGCGCACAATTTGTGTATTGGCATTTTGATCGTTTATCGATTGTGCAACTTGCCAAACAGCACGACCACAAAGACATTCAACAACATCAAAAAGAGTTTTCGCCGCTAAAACATCTGCAGTCGACGCCGCACTTGCCTCGCCCAAATTTTCGACAGCGACAATTGTGCGTCGATCTGTTGTCGCTAAGACAAGTGGTGTCGCCCCGCGCACTGGTCGCAATGAACCGTCAAGACCTAATTCGGCAACAAAAGCAAACTGCGACAACATTTCAACCGGCACTAGTTCTTGTGTAGCCAACAAACCGATTGCAATCGCCAGATCTAAACAAGCCCCCGATTTTCGATCACCAGTTGGTGCAAGGTTGACTGTGATTCGTCGCGTTGGCCACGCTAAGCCACAAGACAAAAATGCCGCGCGCACTCGATCACGACTTTCTCGACACACTTCGTCGGGCTGACCAACCACAGTAAACCCAGGAAGCCCGATACCAGAGTGAACTTCAACATCAACTCGCGACCCGCGCACACCAAGCAAAGTTGCCGACCTGACAGATGCAAACACTCGCCTAACCCCCGTTTTACATTCATGTTTTCTCTTGACGCCACTTTGTCTGGCACACCTGAGATACTTAAGCGCAATGATTTTTCACAAAACCATGGGCACTGATTTATTCAATAAATGTGTGCGCAGATACTCATTTATGGCTGCGATGGCTGCGAAAACTTTTGCCTCAGTTCTGTGTCTGGCACTGGTTGCTAGTGCGTGTAGTCAGGCTCCTCGAACAGCAACAAACTTTTGTCGGCAACTAGCCAAAGAAGCACCTGGAATCAGCCAACCAACAGTTACTCCAGCCGATATTGCCTCGATGCTTGATCGATATAAACGACTTGGCAAAGTTTCTCCGCTAGCAATAGAAAAAGATTGGGAGTCGTTGATTGAATTGCTGTCTGTTGCGTCGCGTGTGAAAGCAAATGATCCCGAAAGTGTTCAGGCAGTCGTCGACATGGCCTATTCAACCGAAAAAGCTGCAGTGGCTGCAGCAAAATGGATTGTAGAAACTTGTGGAGTCGATATTTCAAGCGGACTAAACGTCGCGCCAACTGGCTGAAACTTTTAGCGCATTTCTCCGCGCTTGACAATTACTTTGTCGACAAGACCATAATCACGAGCGAGTTCTGCGGTAAACCAGCGGTCTCGCTCTGAGTCTTCTTGAATCTCTGCGAGTTTGCGACCCGAGTGATGTGCGGTCAACTCTGCCATGCGAAGTTTGGTGAACTTAAGTTGTTCGGCTTGAATCGCGATGTCTGATGCTTGACCACGCAAACCCGCAAGCGGCTGGTGCATCATGATCCGTGCATTTGGCAACGTGTATCGCTTGCCTGATGCTCCGGATGTAAGCAAGAACTGACCCATCGATGCGGCCAGACCCAAACAAACTGTTGCCACATCACAAGAAACAAACTGCATTGTGTCGTAGATTGCCATGCCGGCGGTTACTGATCCGCCAGGACTATTTATATATAGCCAGATATCTGCTTTTGAATCTTCACCTTCGAGAAACAACAACTGGGCGCAAACTTGATTGGCGATTTCATCGTTGACATCGGTGCCGAGCATGATTACACGACTCTTGAGGAGTCGCGTAAAGATGTCGCTACGCGAGTCGAAACCACCTTCAAGGGCAACGGGAAGAATATTTGACATGCCTTGCAGGCTAGTGCCCTAACAACTATTGCCGACGGACGCCACTAAAAATCACAATCACACGCTCGTCATCAGCGACTTCGTGGCGTATTGCCAGCAACCCAGCAAGGCCGGCGCTACCAGTTGGACTGACATCAATATTTGTCACACGATGCGCAAGCGCGAAACTCTCGTGAATTTGTTGTTCGGATACAACCACCGGAAACCCATTGCTATCGGCCATTGCATTGCATGCACCAATCCAGTCGTATGTTTCGTCATCCAGAATTCCGTCGGCAAGAGAAACGGGCGCTGTCTCCCAAGGCCACATGCACTGTGACCATCGTGCACCGGCATTTCGTGCGCCGCCATTCGTTTCGGCAATTTTGAATGCGCGAGCCAACGGCGCACAACCTTGCGTTTGCACTGCGTGAATTCGCGGCTTGGTTGCGCCGGCAAAAAATCCGCTCGCGGCACATGTAACAAATGCCCCACCACCTGCCTGCACAAACATTCGACTGATCAAAGAACCGGGCAGATCTTCTGCCACAACCGCCATCTCCCAACCAATCGTGCGACCACCGTCTAGACACCACGCATTTTCTGGGCCTTGCACCCCAAACGGAACACAACCTTGCTCGATTGCTTCGCGAAATCTATACACACAAGGATCACCAGGCTCGTCAGTGGCGAGTCGTGGGCAACGCACGACGTTTGCATGCAGTGAATCTAAAATTTTTAAAGTCGCCGCGTCTGCATTCTCGGGCACGAATACAGTTATGGGCCAGTCAACTGCCCGTGCAAGTGTGCTCGCTGCTATCGCCGCATTGCCGCACGATGCAATGGCTAGCGCGGGGCGTTGCGACGACGACTTCCAAGGCGCCCGACCAACTTGTTCGACAGTGATGAGATGTAATAGTTCACTAAACAGATGTCGGGCTTTTTGTGAGCCGGCGACATTATGTGTTTCGTCTTTGATCCATACGCCACCAAGTTTGTTGAAACCAAGCGCATCAGAAAGTGCATCGTTGCGTTCGAATGGCGTTGTGCGAAAACCCGTGCCGGCGATTTTCGCCACCGCTTCGTCGAGATCACGAATTATTTTGGTTCGTGCGACATAGTCAAGGCCGAGCGTCGCGGCAAATGCATCCCACGCGAGATATCTCTGAAATGCGACGAACGGATTTATGTCTCGATTACTGCGTAACGGAGCAATATCATTTTCAAGTTCGAGCACATGATGTCGATCAGAATTCGTTGCATTTGGGCAACGCCAAGAAAAAATATCGCTAATTGAAACTTTTGTGTCGCATGCGCTGCAACGCCAACCAGTTGCAACCGGTGTCTGCAGCATTGCCGCTATTTGGCGGTGGTGACTCGACGATTAAATTCGCCGATGAGTTCGTCCCACACGGGTAGATACTTGCGCAGGTCTCGCCAGAACGACTGAGACCGTCGGGCCTCAAAAACAGCAAGTGGCGTGCCTTGTTGTTCGACCCATGTGTAATAGCCAAGATTAAAAATGCGCGTGCGATCGCGCTCGGTGCATTCAATCATTGCGTCGGTGCCGACCGTGGCCAAATGCTCGGCGAAAACTTCGGCGGCGTCAATTTCGGTGAACGAATTATTGAAACGACGGGCCAAAGTTTTGACTCGCTCACTTGGATACAAATCAGCCCCGTCGGTGGCGATCGTGATCAAAGCGTCATTGGCGCCAAGCCCAAGAAGTTTTGCGGTTTTAATCGCCGCGATCACATTGCAAATTGCCGAAAAACCAAAATGCTTGAGTGTTTCAACAATTTCGACTGGCACACCTTTGCGCTCGGCAAGATATCGACATCCAGCGTCAGTATTGAACATCACGTCAAGTTCGTCTGTGGCGTGATCAGATACGCCAACTACGACATCGGTATTCATCACGTTATGAATTAGCGGAATGTGTTTGTCGCCAATCCCTTGAATGTTGTGCTCACCAAAACCGTTTTCTAACATGGTTGGGCACTCAAGAGCTTCGACTGCGACAATTTTTGCGCCGTAATCATCTTTGAGCCTGTCGCCGGCAGCGATCGTGCCGGCCGAACCCGTTGCAGAAGTAAATGCAGCAAGCCGCAATTTGCCACCGGCATTTTTATTTACATGATCAAAAACATTTGACAACGCACGACCGGTAATTTCGAAGTGCCCAACGTGATTGCCGAACTCACAGAACTGATTGAAAATAAAATTCTTCGGGTCGTGCTCCATCTCGTTGCACGCATCATAGATTTCTTTGACGTTGCTCTCGGTGCCAGGTGTTCGAATGACATCACTCGGGTCACTCACCCATTTATCAAGCCAGTCAAAACGTTCTTGTGACATACCGGCCGGCAAAACCGCAACACCGCGCGAACCCATGATTCGACTAATTGCTACTCCGCCTCGTGCATAATTGCCAGTTGATGGCCAGACTGCACGATGTCGACTCGGATCAAATTGGCCAGTGATTACACGTGGTGCCAAACATGAGTAAGCAGCCAAAACTTTATGCGCGGTGATCATCGGAAAGCGATCGCCAAACATCACGATAATTGGACTCGCGATTCCGGTAAGTGAAGTTGGCAACACAACATGGTCCGGCACAGAAACTCGGTCGCCTTGCATATTGTTGTACCAATGCACACGAAATAAGTTGCGTGCGTCTGGAGCGTTTTTGTCGACACCTTTTGCGTAGTTCGCGTCAATCAAAGATGGATCAGCAAGTTGCGCAAAGGTCGGTAGCAAGACATTATTTTTGGCGCAAAGCGCAACGCTGTTTTCGAGCGCCTGTTGGTCAACGATCTTGTCGGCTAAGCCAAGTTGACCCGCCAAAGTCGCCGCATCTAACTCACCCTTAGAACCGTGAGAAGCCGTAGTTGTTGAAGTCAAGGTTTACATTATGTCAAAGAACGGTTGCAAAGCACTACTCTTACGGGCAAGAGGCCGACGTAGCCCAATGGCAGAGGCACGGCGCTTAGGACGCCGCCAGTGCGAGTTCGAGTCTCGCCGTCGGCACAACACATGAACCCGCGAACAACATCCGAACTGGCCACGCCGGCTTTGCTGATTGATATCGACGCGTTGAATAAAAACCTGTCCACGATGTCAACACGTCATCCTGGATCTAAATTACGGCCGCACATGAAGGCGCACAAGTGCACGCAGATTGCGCGCATGCAGATCAAACACGGTCATAATAATTTCACCTGTGCGACCCCGCGCGAAGTAATCGGCATGGCTTTGGCAGGAGTCGGAACAGACTTATTGTTGGCCAATGAAGTCGTCGACCACGACCGACTAATCGCGCTGGCAAAAGTTTCAGAAAATGTACGTGTGACAATTGCAGTTGACTCGCACGAAACTATAAATGCTGCCGCTCGTGCTGGTTTGCGCGATGTATTAATTGATGTAAATGTTGGTTTGCGACGTTGTGGTATTGCACCAGAACTCGCCGGCAAACTTGCAGACACTGCGCGAAAAGCTGGTTTAACCGTGCGTGGCGTGATGGGCTACGAAGGTCACCTGATGATGGTTGATGGTGAAGATAAACGAAAACAGGGTGTTGCCAAGTCGATGACTCTGCTCACACGCGCCGCACAAGATGTCGGTGGCGAAATTATTTCTGCTGGCGGCACCGGAACTTGGGATATGCACGATTCGACCGGCATCAGCGAACTGCAAGCAGGCTCGTATGCATTAATGGATACTCACTACGCCAAACTAAATCTTCTGTTCGAACAAAGTTGTTTTATTTTGGGCACGATCATTTCAACTAGCAAAGACTGGCACGTAATCGATGTCGGCTTGAAATCTCTTGGCATGGATCATGGCAATCCATCTGTTGATGGATTCGACGTGTTGTTTTGTTCAGACGAACACACGACACTCGTTGCGCAAAGTGGTGCACCAAAAACAAATATAAAAGTTGGCGACAAACTTCGCGTCGTGCCGGCACACATCGATCCGACAATGGCGATGCATTCGGTGGCCTGGATTACGCGCTCAGATGAAATTTTAGATTGCTGGCAAATCGATTTACGCGGTTGGTAGTTCTTTAAGACTTGTTGCAAGTGATCTGAATGCGAGACCGCGATGAGACAGCAGATGTTTTTCTTCGATACTCATCTCGGCGAAAGTTCGTCCATTTCCGAGACTTGGAATAAACACCGAGTCATAGCCGAACCCGCGCTCGCCCCGTTGCGAAGTCGCAATTGAACCTTCACAAACACCTTGAGCGATAATTTCTCGACCATCTGCAAAGCGCAACAAAGCAATAGTTCGAAATCTCGCCGTCCGCGGTTTGTCTTTGAGTTCGTCCAGCAATTTGCTGCGATTCTCGGCGTCGGTTGCATTCGCTCCTGCGAAGCGGGCCGTGAGAACTCCTGGCGCGCCGTTCAGAGCATCGACTTCAAGCCCAGTGTCATCAGCAAGTGCGGGCAAGCCCGTTGCTTGACAAACCGCGACTGCTTTTAATCGCGCATTGCCAACAAGTGTCGGCTCTGTTTCTTTGGTTTGAATTAAATCAGTCGGTCTAGCAACAAGATCAAGCGTGCCACCAATTAGTTCGAATATTTCGGCGACCTTGTGCGGGTTAGCCGATGCGCAAACAACGCGCAACATCTTTATTGCGGTCGTGGTGTTGGCGCCACAGCAAGAATCTGTGACTGCAAGGCAAACACCTCACGCAAACCATTGGTTGCTAGCGCCAACAGATCTGCAAGTTGCGTTTGGCTGAACGCGGCACCTTCGGCAGTGCCCTGCACTTCGACAAACTTTGCCTCACCACCACCATGGCTTTGCAACATCACAACATTCATGTCAACTTCGGCTGAACTGTCTTCGACATATGGCAGATCTAAAACTGGTTGACCATTATGAATGCCGACACTCACTGCGGCACACAATGAATGCAAAGGATGAGCCTTGATCAAACCATTTTGCATCACTCTTGTCAATGCATCATGTAATGCAATGTATGCACCACAAATGCTGGCGGTGCGCGTGCCACCATCTGCTTGCAATACATCGCAGTCAACAATTACTTGGCGCTCACCGAGCAGGGTCATGTCGCAACACGAACGAAGCGCACGCCCGATTAATCGTTGAATCTCGATAGTTCGCCCGCCCTGTTTGCCTTTAGCGGCTTCGCGGTCGACACGATCCGAAGTCGAGCCCGGCAACATCGAATATTCGGCGGTTACCCAACCTTTATTTTTACCCTTCATCCAACGCGGAACATCTTCGTCTATCGATGCGGTGCACAACACGCGGGTCTTGCCAAACGAAACAAGCACGGAACCTGCCGCCATCTCTGTGAAATCGCGTTCGAATTTCAAATTTCGAAGTTCGTTGTATTGACGTCCGTCTGGTCGTGTCATTTTTTTGCTCCGTGTTAATTTGCTTGGGGTTTATTTGCTTGACGTTTATTTGTTCGGCCAATATTTTGCATTTGCTAACTCTGGACCCAACAAGCGCCGTCCAAGTTCGGCAAAGTGTTTTACATCACCTGACGAATAGAACTCGTGAGAACCAAGATTGCCTGACTCAACGCTACGTGCAGTTTTCGCCGCTGCAAGTTCATCTCGCACCACAAATGCGGTCTCAGCAGCACTACTAACTAGCACGACATCTGGTCCCATGACTTGGCTGATAACGCTTGACAAATATGGATAGTGGGTGCAACCAAGCAACAACGTATCGACTCCGGACACGCGCACGGGTGTTAATAATTTTTCAGCCAATTCAAAAACTTCTATACCAGTCGTTTGATCACGTTCGACAAATTCAACAAAGCCCGGACACGCCGCAGCGATAAGCGACACGGACGCTTTGGTGTCTGCAATTGCTCGATCATAAGCCCGAGAAGAAATTGTTCCGACTGTGCCGATTACACCAACTTTGTTGTTGCGAGTTACTCTCACCAACGCTCGCGCACCTGGCTCAACAACCCCGATCACGGGCACTGGCAATGTTCGCTGAAGTTCTTCGAGAGCAACCGATGCCGCGGTATTGCACGCCACAACAATCATTTTCACGTTGAAGTCGCGCACCAGACTCGTCGCCAACTCAATTGCGAAACCACGCACATCGCCAGCTGATTTATTGCCATACGGATATCGCGCCGTGTCACCTATATATACGAGGTTCTCGTTTGGCAACTGATCAATAACTGCCCTCGCGACTGTCAAGCCACCAAAGCCCGAGTCAAACATGCCAATCGGGCGATCAATTTCGGCACGCATAATCACCCACGCTACGCCGTGGCGCATATGCGAGTCATGACTCGCATTGCTTTAGGCTTCGTGCGTGCTTCTTGCTGCCGGGCTCGCTCTTTGTGCCGCAATTTTTCATGCGAGTTGGAATATTGCAGTCAAACAAACTGGAGACAGATTTCTCGCACTTTGGGCGCAATTCGTTTTTTCTGGCTCAGCCGCGATGATTATTCTCGCCGTCTGGAGTTTGATCGATGGCATTCCCGACATTGCGTGGTGGTGGTCAATCTTCAGCGGTTGTGGGCACCTGCCGTATGTAATGTTGCTTGCTCGCGCTTACGACAAAAACGATTTCTCAGTCACTTATCCAATCGCACGCGGAGCAGGCGCACTCACCGCAGCGATTCTGGGTCTAATTTTTTTGGGCGACGACCTCTCAGGTTTAAGTATGGGAGGCATCGCCGTCGTCATATTTGGTTTGTGGATCTTGGTCTCCAATCAAAAAATAAATAACATCACACCGGCGCTTGGCGTTGCACTGACAATCGGTGGCTATTCGGTAATTGACGCATACGGCGCTCGAAACTCAAACTCAATCGCCTTTGCCCTCAGCGTGTTTGTCAGCGGCGCAATAACTATTTCGGCTTGGGCTCTAATTACCCGTCGCAGACGCCTCAAAGCCTTCATCACATCTCATTGGCAGACGTCGGCTGCAGGCGGTGTAATGTCGTTGCTCAGTTACACAATGGTTGTCTATGCGTTTACACTTGCCCCAGTTGGGTACGTTGCAACACTGCGCGAATCAAGTGTCGTCATTGCCGCACTCGCTGGTTGGAAATATCTAAAAGAAGAAGATCACAAACGCCGACTCACTTCGGCCGCAGTCGTTGTTGCCGGACTTTTCGTGCTTGTCGCTGGACGCTAAAAGTAAATTATTTTTTCAGCAGCCGCTTCGGCTACATCTAAATCATCGGTATACGCGCCAGTTGAAAGATACTTCCACCCACCGTCACAAACAATAAATACAATCACTGTTTCGTGCTCGGCCAAAGCGTCGACTTCGCTGGCAACTTTTAGCGCACCAGCCAGGGATGCGCCTGAAGAAATGCCGCCAAAGATTCCACATTCGCGAACGAGTCTGCGAGTGCACTCAATACTCTCGCGGGGTCTCACAACTCGCTTGCGGTCAAGAATGCTTCTACCCTGCCATTTGTCAAAAACAGGGGGAATATAGCCGTCATCTAAATTTCGTAGGCCTTCAACTCGCTCGCCAATCGGTGGCTCGACAGCAATAATTTTTATCTGTTTATTTTTTTCTTTCAAATATTTGCCGACACCCATCAGTGTGCCTGTCGTGCCGAGACCTGCTACAAAATGAGTAATCTCTGGACAGTCGCGCCATATTTCTGGACCTGTTGTTTCATAATGTGCAAACGGATTCGACTCGTTTTCGTATTGATGCAAAAAGCACCACTCTGGATGTTGTTTAGCCATTGCCTCGGCACGTTTTACTGCACCATTCGAACCTTCGGCGCCTGGGGTGACAATAATTTCGGCGCCAAAGACTGCAAGCATTTGTCTTCGCTCGATTGAAACATTATCTGGCATCAAAATCGTGATCGGGTAACCCTTGAGTTGAGCAATCGCTGCAAGTGCGATGCCCGTATTGCCCGATGACGGTTCGATAATTCTTTGACCTGGACTTAATCGTCCGTTTTTTTCGGCTTGCTCAATCATTGACTTTGCAATTCGATCTTTTACCGAGCCGAACGGATTTTGATTTTCTAATTTCGCAAGCAATCTCACGCGTGGATTCGGTGACAAATTCGAGACATCAACGAGAGGCGTATTGCCAATTAAGTCGAGCACATTTTCGTTGATTACCATCCGGTCAGGATACCTGACTAAATCAGTCGGATTTACGACTTAGCCCAGAATGATTCGACTCTCTGAAATTTGACCATCAATGATGCGATAACTCCTGGTCTCAGGCGCATCACGTTTTAACCCAATAATCACATAGTGCCAAGCAGGGTCGGGTGCCTGAGCCACATCGGTTGGACTTGGATATGGCTCAGTATGCGTGTGACTATGAACCACCCCGATAATTGCAAGCCCCCGCGCTTCTGCATCAAGTTCAATTCGCAAGTGCTCTTTTGGATCAACAGTGTAAATAATTTTGCTCTCGGCAATGTTGCGACACGCGTGAAACTCGAGCGCGACATCACTACCCAACTCGCCTATCAAAAAACCACAGCACTCGAGTGGATTTTCGGTCATCGCCAGAGCAGCAATTTGCCCAAGTACAGAAGTTGGTATCACGACTTGTGCTTGTGCTTTTTGATTTGACATTGCATCAAAATGCTACAGGTACGCTTGATATAAGTTATGAAAAAAGATTCGCCCGAGATAATCGCTAGTAACCGTAAGGCGCGACACAACTACACAATTGTGGATGTGATCGAGGCCGGCATTGTGCTGCACGGAAGCGAAGTCAAAAGTCTGCGCGAAGGACAAGTTCAAATAGCAGAGGCTTATGCTCACGTTATACGTGGCGAAATGTGGCTTGAAGGCGTACATGTCGCCGTTTATCGATTTAGCCACGGCGTTGGTTCGCATGAGCCGATGCGCTCACGAAAACTTTTATTGCACCGAGAACAAATTCGTCGCCTACAAGAACGGATGGCCAAAGAGCGACTAACTCTGGTGCCATTGTCAATGCTGCTGAAAAATGGTCGAGTAAAAGTTGAACTTGCACTCGCTAAGGGCCGTCAAAAAGAAGACCGCCGACAAGCCATCGCCGAAAAAGAATCAAAACTTGAGATGCGTCGCGAGGCTGGTCGTCAGCGCAAAGGCACTGGTCCTCAAAGTGGCTCTCGTTCGCGCAATACCGAAGATTAGAAATAAAGCACTAAAACAAACCGAACACTAATGGCATAGACTTACGGTGTTACGTAAGTTCAAAGGGGCTGACAGGTTTCGACGTCAGATTCGATGTTCGAGCGTGCGACCCGAGTTGCTCAGACTCGTAAAACGGGGCAAAAAAATAACTGCCAACAAGCAGTTCGCTCTCGCCGCTTAATTGCGGTCGGAGAGCAATCGTGAGCCGCAAGGTCGCACGGGGCCAATTCACCGCAGCCCGGCAACAGAAGCGGGGAATGACAGCGAGAAAGAACGCTGACGTTGGGAAAGACCAATGACAATTCGGAAAGACGAATCGCGACTTGTGCACCTAGTGCACTTGTAATCGACCCGCCGATGTTGCTGCGTAGCAACGAAGTGGGAATGGTCGTATCACGGGCGCTCAACGGCTGATGGACGGGGGTTCGATTCCCCCCAGCTCCACTTGAATGCAAGCTGTCAACAAATCAAAATTAACTGCGAAAGTTCTGCAACTTCGCGCGGTGATTAAAAATCTGGCGTGGGTTACGACTCTCGCAGCACACGGCCGAGACGAAGATGAATCAGCAGTAGTTGCCGCTCTAAGGGTTACAGGATGCGAAGTTGAGATAGTCAATTGGGACGATAAATCAGTGAACTGGTCGCAGTTCAACCCAGTTGTGCTTCGCTCGGCGTGGGACTACTTATGCCAGAGTTGATCTTGTTCGTGACAATCAAGGCAACTACTGCGTACTTGAACTCGAACTAATAGTAAACACCAGCTAGTTGTAATCTGTGTGTAAATGACATTTGCAGAAGATATTCCTGTTGCACACACTCCTGCCGGTGGGTATGGCGCATCTTTTCCACCGTTGATTCTTGCGCGGTGCACTGAGCCACTCGTAACTGGCGCACCTGATCTGCGTGGCATCTGGAAAACGATTAGCGCAACTCGCGGAGGTCAAGTCGTGGCCAACGATGATCGATTGATGTCGTACACAGAGCGCATCGAGCAATGTGGAAACCGAATCGTCGACTGCGGCGGAGGAACTATCGCCGATGCTCGTGCCGATGGCACCGAAGAAAACGGTGTACACGATGTCTCGGTATTTGATTTCAAAACACCAATTCATGTTGTCGCAACTTACGAAGACAACTCATTTGTTCTGCGACCAGTTGGTATTGCTGGTATCGAAGTGCGTCGTCATTTAGACGATGATGGTCATATGGTTTGGACACGACCAGATATGGGTGGCATTCGTGTGGTGCTTGAACGAATCAGCGAACCAAAGTAAGCAATTTGAGCAACTTTTAAATAGCACCAAACAACGTAGATTTATAGCGCCATGAAGTTTGCACCAATCTCTGATCGTCTCACCGGATTAGGCGCCGCCAAGTGGGCGGTTCACGTTGAAGGTTTACGTCGTGCAAGTTTGGGCGAACCAGTAATTCTTTTATCGATTGGTGAACCAGATCTGCCGCCGCCGGCAAGTGTGCTCGACAAAGCCACATCATCACTGCGCGCAGGTCGCACGAGATATGCCGCGGGTCAAGGAGAACCTGAAACTTTGTTGGCAATCGCAGATCACTTAACACGGCGATCTGGTTTTCGTGTAACGCCAGAGCAGGTTCTGTTTACTGCTGGCACACAAAATGGTTTGTGCACCGCATTGCTCACATTGGTGCAGGCCGGTGACGAAGTGCTTGTGCCCGATCCTTACTATGCAACCTACGAAGGATTAGTCGCCGCATCAGGTGCTACTTTTGTGCCAGTACCAACACTGCCAGAGGATAATTTTCACGTCACGGCACGAGCAATTGAAAATGCGATCACCTCGCGCACGAAAGTTCTGCTGCTGAACACTCCGAGCAATCCGACTGGCGCAGTGTTATCGGTTAGCGAGATTGATGCGATCGGCGACGTGTGCGAGCGCCATGACTTGTGGATTATTTGCGATGAGGTTTACGCCGACATGACATACGACGCACCATTTTGTTCGCCGTTTGATCGCCCGCATCTTCGAGATCGCACGCTTGCTGTGTCATCGATTTCTAAATCGCATGCACTGCCTGGTTTTCGTGCGGGTTGGGTTGCATCTCACCCTGACGTCACTCCCCGACTGATACTCGTAGCAGAAGCGATGTTGTTTGGATCACAACCGTTTATTGAAGATGCTCTCGCAGTGGCGTTAAATGAAAAACATCCCGAAGTTGAGAGATTACGCCTTGCTTTTCGTGAGCGCGCTGAAACTTTGATTAAGTCGTTTGAAGGTTCAAAAGCAATTACGGCACGCATGCCAGAAGGCGGAATGTTCGTAATGCTCGACATCCGTAAAACCAAACTAACTGGTGAACAATTCGCGTGGCAGCTGTTAAAACAAGAGAACGTCAGCGTGATGCCCGGAGAAAGTTTTGGTAACGGTGGAGCAGGACATATCCGCATTGCGCTAACAGTCGATTCAGCGATTTTGCGCGATGCATGTGCACGGATTAGATCTTTGGCAGAAAAACTAGTCGCGGCCGTGAACTAATGGAGCTCTCTAGTACACAACTTCGAGTTGGTGAAGCAATCATTGATTTGCTCGCGCGCGAATATGGCGTTGATGTTGTTTTCGGTATTCCGGGTGTGCACAACATCGAGCTTTATCGCGGTCTGCATCGCTCGGGTGTGCGTGCGGTTTCGCCACGCCACGAGCAAGGTGCCGGATTCATGGCTGACGGCTGGTCAATAGTTACTGGTCGACCGGGAGTCTGCGTATTAATCAGTGGCCCTGGCATCACCAACGTTATGACTCCGATTGCTCAGGCGTATCACGACTCACGAGCAATGTTCGTGTTGGCCTCGACAACGCCAACCAATGCACTCGGTAAAAGTTTTGGTCCGTTACATGATTTGCCCGATCAGGCGACACTTGTGAGATCAATCTGCGCGTTCAGTGAAACAGTCACTGACGTAACTCAGTTGCCAGCACTAATCGAGCGTGCCTGGAATGTTTTTACTTCTGCTCGACCTCGACCTGTACACATTGCGATTCCGATGGATGTGCTTGAACAATCTTGTGAACCGTTTACTCGTGTTCAGACATCTGTAAACCGACCAACGCCAGATGCGCAAGACATTAACGACGCAATAGAAATTTTGAACTCTGCAATTAATCCCGTGATTATTGCTGGCGGTGGCGCAATTGATGCGTCAGCACAACTAGTGGCACTTGCCGAAACTCTTGATGCGCCTGTACTTCTGACCGGTAACGCAAAAGGTGTTGTCGCTTCATCTCATCGGTTGTGCGCAAGCAACTGTCTGGTGTTTGGCCGTGTGCAACGCGATGTCGAAGCAGCAGATGTCGTGATCGTCATTGGCAGTGAACTTTCGGATACTGATCTTTACAACAAGGGTCGCGCCCTGAATTTTGCGGGAAAAGTTGTGCGAATCGATATTGACCATGAACAACTAACGCGACGAACTGCTCCAACTATCGGGCTGGTCGGTGATGCGGCACAGACATTGCAAGCGATAATTTCAGGACTCAAACCACGCGCGCTCAACGACGGCGAGACTCGTGCCCGTGTATGGCGCGAACACGCACGAACTAAAACCAATAAAACTTTTGTGCCATGGTTAACTGCTATCGAAACTGAGTTGCCTGCAAATGCAATCGTTGCTCTTGACTCAACGCAACTTGGCTATAGCGCTCATTGGTGGCTACCCGCGGTGCAGTCTCGTTCTTGGCTCGCACCATATGGCTTCGGTACTTTGGGTTGTGCACTGCCAATGGCAATTGGTGCAAGCGTGGCTGCACCATCTCGACCAGTTTTAGTTATCGCAGGCGATGGTGGTTGGTTATTTACAGTTGCCGAAATGGCTGCGGCTGTCGACATGAAAAGCAACATTGTTTTTGTGTTGTGGGATAACCATGGTTACGAGCAAATTCGTGAATCATTCGACGATGTCAATGCACCACAAATAGGCGTCGATATTTCATCGCATGACCCGGTGATGATTGCACGCGGATTCGGCTGGACAGCAAACGAGGTGACATCGCCAGAACAATTTTCAAAGTTACTTCGCGCCGCTTTTGTAAGCCCGGGCCCACAATTTATTCGCGTTTTAGTTAAATAATTATCTAGTAACTAGTTAGTTCGGTAAACCACGAAAACTTTTCGTAGAGTTTCGTGAACCGTCCACTTACCTTTCCAACCAATTGGAAAGATGCAACTTGAGCCAGCAGTAAGTTCAACAGCCTCGCCACCGTCTTGATGCACGGTCATCCGACCCGACAAAACATAAATAACTTCACCGCGAGTTGTGAACTCCCAACGCGACGCGCCAAC
>BJGF01000040.1 GCA_014190295.1 Actinomycetes bacterium
GAGACCTACCGCCGATGTTCGTTACACGCCATTCACACGTTGTCGACGTCGCGTTGCGCGAAAAACTTTGGTTTCTTTACCGTCGTGCGTATCAAACGACCGCCGAGTCGACAGTTACACATGAAATGCTGGATCAAGTCGAATTTAACGACCAGATTTCTGAGTCGTCGAACCGTGTTTGGGTGGTTTGGAATGATTCGCTTCCAGTCGCGATGACCTTGGTGTCAACTGACGTTCGTACAACTCGCTGGTTAAGTGAAATATATTTCGAGAAAAAATTCCCAGAAAGGTTCAAGGCTGGGCAGGTTCATTACATCGTCTGGGTTGTGGTTGATCCAGGTTGCGAACCACACAGTGTGAACATCTTGCTCGCGCGCCAGGCTTTGGCAGCAGAAGCAGCCGAAGGCGCCTTACTCGTCTTTGATGTTCCAGACATTCATCAACCAGGTCAAAACGGTGGGGCATCCGAACTTCTTTTTCGCATGGCGCAACTCGTTGGCGAAGTTGAATTGCTTCCGTTGTCTACGCAACGTTATTTTGCTTTAGATTTCGCTCAACCGTTGAAGAATTCAGTGAGTAAAAGCAAACTTTTGGAAAATAGAGAAGAGTCTTTACTCCGCTAGCCTTGGAAGCCAGATGAGCGTTTCCGTAGCCGCAGTGACGGTTGTTGTCCCTGGTTCGCATCTGATGGCCGGATTGCTTGGTGAGCGTGATTCTCATCTGCGGTTTATTGAGAAGAACTTTCCAAAAACAACGATCAGGGTTCGGGGCAACGAAGTTTCGATCTCGGGCGAAGATACTGATTTGGTGGGTTGTCTTTTTGAAGAACTGGCAGGCTTGTTGCAAGGTGGCGAAAATTTGGATCTTGTCGTGATCTCTCGAAGTGTTGACATGGTGAGATCAAATGAAAAGCCGACTTCGGTGCTGACCGAAGATATCGTCAGACTTAGTCAAGGTCGGGCGGTTCGCGCCAAAACATCCGGCCAAAAACGTTACGTTGATGCGATAAGGGACAACGTAATCACATTCGGGCTTGGTCCTGCCGGAACTGGAAAGAGTTGGTTGGCAATTGCGATGGCGGTTCAGGCTCTTCAGTCGAAATCTGTTCAGCGAATTATTCTTACGCGACCTGCAGTTGAAGCAGGCGAGCGTCTTGGGTTTTTGCCAGGAGATTTGATGGCGAAACTCGATCCATATCTACGACCGCTTTACGACGCGTTGCACGACATGGTTGGTGCCGAGGGCGCGCTCAAGATGGCAGAAAAGCAAATAGTTGAAGTTGCGCCACTGGCCTATATGCGAGGACGAACCCTCAATAACAGTTTCATTATTTTAGATGAAGCACAAAATGCGACACCAGAGCAGATCAAAATGTTTCTGACCCGAATTGGTTTTGGATCAAAGGTTGTCGTTACCGGCGACACGACCCAAGTTGACATTCCCGATAATCGAAGTGGCTTGGTCGGCCTTGAGAATATTCTTCAAGGAATTGAAGGTTTGGCTTTTGTTCACCTTGATACTCGCGATGTTGTGCGTCACAGAATCGTCGCCGACATCGTCGCTGCCTACGAGCGAAAAGGTGTACCCCCGGTGAAGAATCGTGCCTGAACCGCACGTAAAAAAAACTGGTCCACAAAAAGTTGGCGGGGATGGTGACCTTGAAATCTTTTGTGCCGACGAGCAAACAGATGTTGAAGTTGATATTTCGCGATGGCGAGAACTTGCCGAGAAGGTCTTGAGATCTCAAGGGGTGCGCGGCGCAGCAGAACTGACTTTAATGTTCGTACCCGAAACGGCGATCGCTGGATTAAATGAGCAGTACATGGGCAAAGTTGGATCAACCGATGTCTTGGCATTTCCGCTAGATGCCGTCGAAGTGGTGCGCTCGCCGGGGCCTGGCGCAATGTCGCGTGGTCCTGAACGCGTGCCGTTAGATATCAATGATCTGCCAGTCATGCTTGGCGATGTAGTTGTGTGCCCAGCAGTTGCAATGCGACAAGCACCAAGCCACGCGGGCAATCTTGACGATGAGTTCGCGCTTTTGATCGTGCATGGAATATTGCATGTACTTGGTTTAGATCACGACACAGACGAAAAGGCTCAGACCATGCAGGCAGCCGAGCGAATTCTTTTGGAGCAGCATCATTGGGGCAGTGCGATGCCGGATTCATTTCGCAAGGTCTACGAATCATGATTTTCAGCGCCGCACCAACGAACAGCGACGTCTGGATCTTTCTCGCAATTTGTGTCTTGCTGATTGGTCTGATTTTTCTTTCACTCGCCGAGATGTCGCTTTCGCGTATCACTAAGCAAAAAGCCCAAGCCTTGGTTGATCAGCAAGCAAAGAGTGCCCGTCTGATTTTAAAACTTGCCGAAGAGCCAACGCGATGGGTGAATCCACTTTTGCTGACCGTAAATATTTTTCAAACCGTGCAAGCCACACTCACTGGTGTTGTGGCCGGCAGATTGTTTGGCGCTGCCGGTGTAGTAATCGGGGTGACTTTGAATGTAATTATTTTCTTTGTCATGGCAGAAGCCGTGCCGAAAACTTATGGATTACTTCACCCGGTACGCGGGGCGACCATCACGGCCAGACCTGTCAGCGCGATTGTCGGATTTTGGCCGTTAAGAATTATGTCGATTGGCTTGATCAAACTGACCAATATGATCGTGCGCGGAAAGGGCTTAGCCGCTGGTCCGTTCATCAGTGAGCAAGAGTTTCTCGGCATCGTTGAGGCGGCTGCCCAAGAATCAGTGATTGAACATGAAGAACGAGAATTGATTGAATCGGTAATTGAATTCGGAGACACGGTCGTTCGAGAGATTATGGTTCCAAGACCCGACATTGTTTCAATCAATGATGATCTCACAGTTTCGAAGGCACTTGACTTTGTTGTTGACCATCAGTTCAGTCGGCTACCCGTGCTGCGAGCCGACGACGATGATCAAGACGATCTAGTAGGAATCGTGTTCGCAAAAGACCTGATTGTCGCTGAAAGATCGGGTCGTGGCACAGAATCGATTAAGAGTTTTCTCCACGTTGTAGAAGTTATTCCTGAAACAAAATTGGTCTCAGACTTGATGCGTCAGATGCAGTCAGACAAATTTCACCTGGCGATGGTCGCTGATGAATATGGTTTGCTTGCAGGTCTTGTAACTTTAGAAGACTGTTTAGAAGAACTTGTTGGCGAGATTGGTGACGAGCACGATGATGACGACACTTCGGTTCAAAGACAACCGAACGGTGATTTGCTGGTGACCGGCGTGACGACAATCAACCGGCTCAATGAGTTATTGGAGACGAATATAAGCGAAGAAGAATATGACACGGTTGGTGGATTGGTATTCGGTTTATTGGGTCATGTACCTGAAGTAGGAGAGTTCGTCAAGCAAGATCAATGGCGCTTTTGTGTTGAAGAATTGGATGGTCGTCGAATCCAAATTGTGCGAGTGTCGTTGCGCGATTAAGGTCAGAATATGGAAATTTCTTTGAACGGCAAAGTTGCTTTGGTCACCGGTGCTTCACGCGGAATTGGCAAATCAATTGCAAAATCATTTGCCGAAGCTGGGGCGAAAGTGATGCTGTCATCGCGAAAAGAAGATTCATTGCGAGCAGCCGCGTCTGAGATAGATGGCGAGACCGATGTCTTTGCGGCAAATACTGGCGATCTAGATCAAGGTCAGGCATGCATTGATGCAACGATGAAGCGATTCGGCAAGATTGACATCCTCGTCAACAATGCGGCGACCAATCCGTATTACGGACAAACACTCGGCGTTGATTCAGCCCGCTTCGATAAAACTTTTCAAGTCAATTTGAAGGGGCCGCTTTTCTGGAGTCAAGCAGTCTGGAACGCATCGATGAAGACAAATCCTGGAGTGATATTGAACATTGCATCAGTTGGCGGATTGCGCGCCGAACAAGGTTTGGGTGTTTATAACCTGACCAAGGCGGCAATAATTCATCTAACTAGTCAGTTGGCATGCGAACTCGGACCAACTCGCGTTGTGGGTATAGCGCCCGGTTTAGTTAAAACTCTCTTCGCATCAGTTCTGGTTGAAAACTTTGGTGACAAACTCGCCGCAGCACTGCCGACAGGTCGTCTTGGCGAGCCACAAGACATCGCAAATCTTGCTCTGTTTTTGTGCTCTGATCTGGCGTCTTGGATTACGGGAGAAACTTATGTGATCGACGGTGGTGCAGGAGTGCGCTCAGGCTCAATGTAAATTTTCGCCTCACGCGAGGGTATTTAATTTTAGTAACTCAGAAATTTGCACTTTGCCTAGGGCTGAGCGGGGAATCTGATCCACTATAAATAATTTTTGAGGCGCACAATAATCGGGGAGCGACTTTTTCACGTGCATGCGCACTGCATCAATGTTGAAAGATCTTTTTTGGTTCTCGAGCACGATCCACGCACAAACTGCAGTGCCCCAATTTTCATCGGGCAGACCCCGAACCACGCATTGAGTCACCCCTGCCATCTCATTAATTGAATCTTCAACTGTCTTGGGCCAAACCTTAAAGCCACCAGTGTTGATCAAGTCATCTCTGCGACCTAAAACGTTAAGTTTCTCGTGGCTATCTAATTCGCCGAGATCACCAGTTGCGAACCAGCCGTCGTGTGTCTTTGGGTTTGTGCCGTCACGGTATTCACGAAATAGCATCGCACCGCGAATCTGAATCTCATCATCAGTGCTAATCCGAATTGAAACGCCGTCAAGCGCCTGACCGTTATAGGCGATACCACCCATGGTTTCGCTCAACCCATATGTCGAAATCGCATTAGCGGGCAGTGCATCGATCATCTCTGATCCGCCGACAAGCACGGTTCGAAAGCCGGAAATATCTATTCTTTGGATGATCGTTGGTACTAGCGATGTCAAGGTTGCACCGTTACGTAACGCATTAGCGATTGTTGTTGGCTCGGCTTTTGGTTCGATCGTTAGATTCGATTCGTAATGTAGTGCTCTCAATACGACAGATAATCCTCCGACATGAGCCAAAGACAGGCACGCCAGCCAATGATCGGCACTCGAACATTCGAGCCGAGTGCCACCTGCAACTATGGCAGCACGAATCGATTCGTGAGTGTGGACGACTCCTTTGGGTGTGCCAGTCGATCCAGAAGTCGCAATCACTAAGGCGTCGTTGGCACCCACAGCAAAACCACCGTCAAGTTTTGATCGTTCTCGGCGATGATTAACTAAGTACGACGCACCCAGTTGCTTTAACAACTGATTCTTGGCGATGTGCGGAAGTCTTTGATCAATCGGCAGTACTGCATCACCCGAGTCCCAAATCTGTTTCAGTTCATCGACAAAGTGTTGACCGGCAGGCATGTCAATAGCAATGAGTGAAGGCACTGATTCATCGTAGATGTTTTGTTGTTAAGTTAGAGCCGTGCAACAGTCACTAAGTTTGTGGATCAAAGGCGCACGCCCGCGAACATTGCCCGCAGCGATTGCGCCAGTTTTAGTCGGCACGTCATGTGCGAGATTGGATCACGCCGAATCAGCGATGTTCATCAATAGTTTTCTCGCGTTAATCGTCAGTCTTGCATTGCAAGTCGCTGTCAACTATGCCAATGACTACTCAGATGGTGTTCGAGGCACTGACCAGCAGCGTGTTGGGCCACTACGACTCGTGGGTTCTGGTGCCAAGTCAGCTGCTGCAGTTAAGCGTGCTGCATTTTTGTGCTTCGGTGTAGCCGCGATTTTTGGACTAGTGCTTGCTGTGACCACAAGTTGGTGGCTGATAGCAGTTGGTCTCGCGTGTTTTGCAGCGGGTTGGTTTTACACGGGTGGATCAAAGCCATACGGTTATTTTGGCTTCGGAGAATTATTCGTATTTATTTTTTTTGGAGTCGTTGCCACCACTGGTACGACATTTGTAGTTATTCAAAAGGTCAACCGTGAAAGTTTTATTGCTTCAATTACTGTTGGATGTTTAGCGTGTGCGTTGTTGGTGATTAACAACTTGCGCGACATCCCAGGGGACACGATCGCTGGCAAGAAAACATTGGCAGTACGACTCGGAGATCGCCGAACTCGTCAGATCTATCTAGCCTTGCTTGTAGTGTCGGCTATTGCAATCGTCGTGTTGTCATTAGACAACCCTTTTGCGTCGCTGGGTTTAATCGGATTGCTGGCGGCGATTCCTGCTATTCGTCAGGTCACCCAAGGTGCAGCGGGTAAAGATTTGATCGCCGTCTTAGGCACGACTGGTCGAACTCAAATGCTCACAGCCTTGACGCTGAGTATCGGTATCTTGCTCGCTTAAATCTTTAATTAGCGAGAAACTCGTTAATAACATCCAGAAATCGTTGGGGTTGTTCGAGATGTGGGGTGTGCCCAGATTTTTCAATAATCTGCAACTTGGCGTTGTCGCCGATTGATATTGATAGTTGCTGTGCAAGTTCGACAAATTTTTTATCGTTCTCGCCAGCAACTATTAATACGGGCATCCTCAGGTCTTTGAGGCGTGACCACGTTGGTTGCTGTTTGCCGGCGCCACAAAGTCTCAAACTTGAGGCAAGAGCGGTTGCCGTGTTGCAAAGTCGAATCTCGCGTTGATTGCTGGTCGCCGTCAAGCCCGAAAAAATAGGAAGTGCCAACCATAGATCTATAAAATTAGTGACACCATTTTGTTCGATTTGCACTGCAAGTTCTTCGTCACTAACGACTCTGGCAAGACGCTCGTGTTTATTTTCTATACCGGCGGTACCGCTGATGAGTATGAGACGTTTAACTTGTTGCGGGTGGGCAAGTGCTGCTGTTAAACAAAGCCTCGCACCCATCGAATAACCGACATAAGTCGCGCTCTGCCCAACTTCAACGATGGCATTGGCACCCGTTTCTAAATTCAGAGAAATATCGCTTGAGTCACCATGATTCGGCGCATCAACGAGCACAACTTCGAATTGTGAACTGAGATTTTCGGCGACTTCTTGCCAAGTGTGCCGTGTCTGTGTGAACCCGTGTACAAATACGAGTCGCGCACCACTTCCGGTTGTGTGATGTGTGAGCATCTACGAGTTCGCCTGTTGATCATTTAGTTTTCGAAGAATTCGTTCAAAGGTTTCACTATCTTGGGCACCAGGAACCGACCACTGTTCATCAAATACATAAGTTGGCACAGCGGTGATGCCAAGTTCGTTTGCTCTCTGCAGATTTTCTTCGAGTTCGTTGACCAGAGCATCAGATTGCAACATTTGAGTTACTTCATCACCATTCATGCCAAAGTCGATTGCGATCTCTGAGAGCGTTTGAATATTCGAAATATCTTTTCCGTCGCAGAAATAAGCGATCATTAGCCTCTCTTTGAGTTTTGTATGGTCTAGGTCTAGATCTTTGGTTTGCGACAAAGCGATCAAGCGATGTGCGCGCGAGGTGTTTGCACGCAACGCAATATCCATGCGAAAATTGATCCCATCTGCAGCAGCAAGTTTCGTAACATGCGCCAAAATCTCATCGGCTCGTTCGTTGCCGCCGAATTTTTTTGCGTATGCCTCACGAACGGGTGTCGGGGTATCTTGTGGCGCCGATGGGTCGAGTTGAAACGGCCGATAAATAATCTCGAGTTTCAGGTCAATGCCGGCCTTTGTGAGGTTTGCCACAGCCCGATCGAACCTTTGTTTGCCGATATAACACCAAGGGCAAACCACATCGGAGAAGATTTCTAGTCTCATTGCTGCCACGATAGAGGCATGGCATCCTCGGCGGCGACTACTGCGACCTTTTGCGCCACTCTCATAGACGAATGGCTCGGTTGCGGTGTCCGTCATGCGGTGATTTCTCCTGGGTCACGATCGACACCGATGGCACTCGCTTTGGCGAATCGATCCGAAATTGAGTTGCATGTTTTTCACGATGAGCGAAGCGCAGCGTTTGCTGCTTTGGGTATCGCAAAAGCATCGAATGTTCCGGCGATTTTATTGTGCACATCAGGCACGGCAGCAGTTGAGTTTCACCCAGCGGTTGTAGAAGCACACCATGCGGAAATACCAATTTTGGTTTGCACCGCCGATCGGCCACCAGAGTTGCAGAATGTTGGTGCACCGCAGACGATAGATCAGACAAATCTTTATGGCGTCGCTGTTCGCTTGTTTCATAATGCCGATGTAGCAGATGATCTTGAGCAAAATAATTGGCGCAAGTTGGCGAGAACTTTGTTTGCCGCATCTCTTGGTGTGGTTCCTGGCCCAGTGCACTTGAATTTGCAATTTCGTGAGCCACTTGTCGGTGAACCGAATGACTTACCTATGCAATCTGCCAGCAGTGATGCAGTGATCGCCAATAAAGTCAATCAAATTTCTGCGCGACAGCTCAAGAAAATTCTCGACTATTTTTCGGGGAAGAACGGAGTCATCATCGCGGGCAGCGATTCTTACGATCCGCAAATCGTGCTCAGTCTTGGCCAAGCATTAGGTTGGCCAATTTTTGCCGATCCACGCAGTGGTGCCCGATTGCCAGAAACTCGAGTTGTGATTGCTGCAATGGATTCAATTTTGCGGAACCAACAATTTGCAGAATCACATAAACCCGAAGTCATTTTGCGACTTGGTGCTCCATTGGTTTCGAAAGTTGTTAATGCGTGGCTGGCGTCATGCCAAGTTCCACAAGTTGTATTGACAACTACTCCGACTCTGATTGACCCAGAGCGAATTACTTCGATGCATCTATCTGGCGACGTTGGTGAGATTTGCAATTTGATCATTGATGGGGCACCCGATGCGGCGGCTGGTTCATGGCTGGGCGGTTGGTCTGATGCTGAAGACAAAGCACAGCGAGCAATTAACGAAACGCTCTCGAACGAGCAGTTTCTCAGTGAACCCGTGGTCGCTCGAGCGATTTATGGATTGTTGCCTGAAGGATCAAATCTTTTCGTCTCAAGTTCGATGCCGATTCGCGATCTTGAATGGTTTGCGGCGCCCCGCACCGGGTTGAAAGTTTTGGCGAATCGCGGTGTGAACGGAATCGACGGTGTCGTTTCAACGGCAATTGGTGTGGCACTTGCAACAAAGGCAACAACAGCGTTATTGATCGGCGATATTGCGCTGTTGCACGACACAAATGGTTTACTCAATTTAGGTAACCGCAAAATTGATTTGAGAATAATCGTGCTGGATAATCGGGGTGGAGGCATTTTCTCTTTCTTGCCACAAGCAAGTGTGCTGGCGCCAGAGACGTTTGAAAAAGTTTTTGGCACCCCACACGACGTAGATATAGAGATGCTCGCGAAATCACATCGCATTGTGTCTGAAACTGTTGAGACTCTAGATCAACTTACTGAAGCGATTGTGCAACGCGGTCCGTACTTGATTCGAGTCGTTACCGATCGAAACGAAAATGTTCGTGTGCACGATCGAATAAATCAAACGGTGTCTTTGAAACTTTAACTAATAATTATGAGTGATGGCCGCAAGCATTGCGTTGAACTTTGCTTGGGTTTCGGCAAGTTCACTGTCAGGGTCACTATCACCGACGATTCCGCCACCGGCAAAGAGTCGTGCCTGGGTTCGGTTTGCATTTAATTCTGCGCATCTAATCGTCACGGCAAAGATTCCGTCGCCGTTGGCGTCGACATAGCCAACCGCGCCACCGTATCTTCCTCGCTCGAAGCCTTCAACTTTTTTAATTTGTGCCAAAGCCTCAATACGTGGATGACCGCCTAATGCTGGTGTCGGACTAAGTGCGTAGGCAAGTTCGAGCACAGAAACTTTGGGTTCACTGAGTCGGCCCGATATTTCGGTACCTAAATGTTGGACATTTGCAACTTCGACGATTGATGGTTCGGGTTGCCAGTCAAGATACGAACACCACGGCAACAGCGTGTCATGCACCATGTCGATCACGATTCGATGCTCGAGTTGATTTTTGGTGCTGGCGATCAGTTCGTCGGCGAGTTGATGATCGGTCTCGGGGTTGCCGGTTCTGGCAACCGTGCCAGCAAGCGGGTGACTTCGAACATCTTGACCACTCACGGCGATCAGCAGTTCAGGTGAAGCACCGATTAAGCCGTCAATCAGATATCTATAACTAGAACCAAAATTAGATTTAAGTTGAAGCAAAATTGCGTGCACATTAAACGGTGAATCTGTTTCAACAAAAATATCGCGAGCAATTACTGCCTTGGCGATTTCGCCGTTTAATACCGCCGTGCGAGTTAGTCGCACTGCCTCTAAATAGTGCTCAATTGAAACACCTGGCCGAACAGAGAATTTCGCCGTATTCGTTTTTTGTGTCGCAGGTTGAGATAAGTCGAACACGGCATCGTCAATTAGCGTGACCCATTGCTCAGAATTAGAGTTTTTGCCAAACACAGCTTTAGGAATTACGAACTCATGGCTGTTACTACTTTCAAAAGGAATGCAACCAATAGCAATTGGTCCAACATTCGAGATTCCAGAAAAGTTCTCATGGGCGATATTTTGCAGAAACTCGATCGTCTTATTTGGTTCTATTCGAGCGGCAACTCCGCGACCCGCGACTCCGACGCCATCACGGACAAATAAGTATCCGTCACCTCGGGCGAAATCGTTTAGATCAAGTTGTTTATCTGTGAAATGCGAGAGCAATCGGGTGACGGCGCGCATTTACTAATTTCGAGTAGCCACGAGCAATTGAGTCAAGCCGCCAGACAGTTGAAAATGTGCCGCATCTGAAAAGCCTCCGCGCTGGAGCATTGCTATAAGTTCGTCGCTGGGTGGAAGGTAGGCAACGCTGCGAGGTAGATATTTATACGCAGCACGGTTCGAAAGCAGACCGCCGATAATTGGCACGATCTTGCCGAAGTAGATCGAATTGCCCCAGCGAATAAAACGGTTGGATGGTCGTCCGACATCTAGCAGAGCAATTCGTCCTTGACGACGAGTCACGCGCGCCAGTTCAGCGAAAAATTGCTCCAGATTTTCGAGGTTACGCAATGCGAAACCACAAGTGACACCGTCGACGCAGGCATTTGGCATTGGCAGTCGCAAAATATCGGCTTGGCTTCGGGGTGCACCACTGCGGTCTTGGCTCAACATGCCAAACGAAATATCCATCGATATCGGTTTGTAATTTTGTTTTGTTAGTTCAACACAAAGATCGCCTGTGCCGCTTGCAAGATCGATAATTCGCGATCCGCTTGGTAGTTGCAAAGACTTAACCGTAATTCTGCGCCAACGAACATCAAGGCGAAATGTCATCAGTCGATTTACAAAGTCATAACGCGGTGCGATCGCATCAAACATCTCGCGCACTGCTTTCACCTTTTCGTCTCCTCGAGGAAGATCAGTTCTGTCCCAACTAGGTCGTGCGCTAGTCGGTGAGTTCACGGTTTGTAGGCTACGCCGAGCGATGCTGGTGCGCCAGTGGTGGAGTTGCGTATTCGATCTGTCATAATTTACTCATTCATTTGAAAGCATCTAATTGACTTTTTGTCTGTGAAAGGCGCCACGCGTGATTGATTTTTCGTTTCCACCAGAGATCGAAGAAGTTCGTCTCAAAGTTCGAGATTTCATGGACACTCAAGTGCGTCCCGCATGGGAAGCCACCGACGAAAGTGATCGTCCATCAGTAGTGCGCACGATCGTAAAACTTCGGGCACAAGCACGTGACGAATGGAATCTTTGGCTTCCGCATATGCCCAAGGAATGGGGCGGAATGGGTCTTGGTCCGACTGCAATGGCTGCAGTTTCTGCCGAAGCCGCAAAAGTCGGCATTGGACCGTTCGTGTTGAATGCACAAGCACCAGACGAAGGCAATCAACACACGTTGTTGCACTGGGCGACTGATGAGCAGAAAGAAAAATATTTACGTCCTTTGTGTCAGGGCACAGCACGAAGTTGTTTTGCGATGACCGAACCAGAAGTTGCCGGAAGTGATCCGACTTTGATTCAAACCCACGCTTATCAAGACGGTGATGAATGGGTGATAAATGGTCACAAGTGGTTTATCTCTGGAGCACGAGGCGCACAGTTTGCATTGTTGGTCGCACGAACAGAAGATGACCCAGATTTGCCACAAGCCGCAAACTCGTGTTTCATTATCGATCTTCCGAGCGAAGGTTTCAATATTGTTCGAGATGTTGAAACAATGTCTGGTGGACATAACCATTGTGAAATATTGATCGAAGATTTACGAGTGCCAGCAAAAAATATGCTGGGCGGACGCGGTCAAGGGCATCTGTTAGGTCAGTACCGACTCGGACCCGCGCGATTGGCACACTGCATGCGATGGATTGGTCAAGCAGAGATTGCACTCGACATGATGGTGGATCGCGCTCTGAAGCGTTACTCGCACGGTTCAATACTTGCCGAGAAACAGGGCATTAAATGGCTGATCGCAGATTCTTCGATGGAGTTATATCAGTGTAAGTTGATGGTGCTTCATGCGGCATACAAAATCGAGCACGGTCAACCGTTCACATCCGAAGTCTCGATGGCCAAACACTTCGTTGCAAATAGCTTGTGGAGAATAATTGATCGGGCGATTCAGGTGCACGGTGCACTTGGTTATTCAACCGATACGCCATTGGCGCATATGTTGCAGCAAGCGCGGTGGAGTCGATTCGCAGACGGTGCCGATGAAATTCATCAGATGAGAATCGCACAACGAACAATTGCCGCCTACAAAGATCATGGCTCAACCAAGAAAGCGACTGGAGATTTACCGCTTTGAACTCGAACCCGAAACAGCACATCACGTTCGGCGTGTTTATTCCGCAGGGTTGGAAAATGGAGCTCGTCACGATCCCGGACCCAGTTGCTAAATGGAACAAAGCAGTCGAAGTAGCGCAACTTGCAGAAAAACTTGGATACGACTCAATATGGGTATACGACCATTTTCACAATGTGCCACGACCCGCACACGAAGCAGTATTTGAATGCTGGACGGTAATTTCGGCGATCAGCCAGCGAACAACAAAAATTCGTCTTGGGCAAATGGTTGGATGCAATCTTTATCGCGAACCAAGTTTGTTGGCGAAGATAACTTCAACAATTGATGTCATTTCTGGTGGTCGACTTGATTGGGGAATTGGTGCGGGCTGGTATGAAAATGAGTGTCGCGGTTACGGATACGACTTTCCCGAACCCAAAGTACGAATCGCGATGTTGCGTGAGTGTGTAGAGGTGGTGCGCTCAATGTGGACTGAGGAAGAAACTAATTATGACGGCAAGTATTACAAATTGGTCCGTGGTAATTGTGATCCGAAACCGCTGCAAAAACCGCATCCTCCGATTTGGATTGGTGGTGGAGGAGAACAATTGACCTTGCGCGTCGTTGCTCGTTACGCCGATTATTCAAACTTTGGTGGAAGCCTTGAAGACTTTGCTCGCAAACGTGAAATTTTGAAGGGCCATTGTCTGGCTGTTGGTCGTGACGAATCAGAGATTCGTAAAACTTGGTCGCCTGATGTTTTCATTCGAAGAACAGAAAAAGAACTCAAAGCGCAAGGCACAAGAAGTTTGAGAGGTGAACCGTTTGATAATTGGCAACAGGCCAACTTGGTGGGGACGGTCGAGCAAGTGACCGAAAAAGTTCAAAAATACATCGACCTGGGTTGTAGCGGGTTTATCCCGTGGTGTGCCGATTATCCAAGTACTGAGACTGTCGAGCTGTTCGCCGAGGTGATGAACAATTTCAGATGAGTTTTGCGCGCCGCGCTTTATTTATAGGTAGTAACGAAAAACAACTTCGGCGACACAAGATGGTTTTTTCGCGTTCTCGACTTCGAAAGTTGTTTCGAGAGTTACTTGCACTCCACCAGTCACATCTTCCACCGAAATAAGTTTGACACCTGCACGAAGTTTTGAGCCGACAGGTACTGGCGAAGGAAACCGAACTTTGTTTGTGCCGTAGTTGACACCCATCGCCACACCTTCGACACCAAATATTTGCGGCAGAAATACTGGCCCGAGCGACAAAGTTAGATAGCCGTGTGCGATCGGTCCACCAAATGGTCCGGCCTTCGCACGCTCAACGTCAATATGGATCCATTGGTGATCACCAGTCGCATCAGCGAATCGATTCACTTGATCTTGAGTGATAGTCAGATAATCGGAATAGCCAAGATGGTTGCCGACTTTTGACTTAAGTTCTTCTACGCCTTTGATAATGAGTCTTGTCATATATCTAGTGTGGCAGATTTGCTCGTGGTCTAGTTAGTTAGCGATACCAGATGCGTTGGTGTTCTCGGCTTTGTGTGTGCAACAGCAATGCGCACAAAGCGATTTCAAAAATTAGGCTCGTGGTACTACCACCACTGATTTTGCTGTAAAAACTGATCTTCCCACCCATCGAATTTGCCAGGTCGCTGTACGCCCAGTAACGCAACACGAACGGCGAAAACGCTGCGCCAATGCCAAACTTGTAGCCAAGTTTGCGGTCGTTGGCCATCAGTAATCCACCGAAGGCATGTAATCCAACAACGGCTATTCCAAAAAATAAACCAAACCAATATCGGGACCGAATGTAGCCGAGGTAGTCGGTCTGATCAATCACGCTTACCAACGCGAAGAATCCGTTGAGGTACAGCAACATCGTGGAGATCTGCAAAGTTTGAGGTTGCATTCGATCGAACCATTTTCGCCAATCAATATTTAGCATGAATCAAGTTTGGCAGATGAGAGTTGGATAACTCGGTAGCCTCACAGCATGCGTGTCGCCTTCGTTTCGCTTGTCGGCAGACCAAACGTCGGAAAGTCGACCTTGCTGAATGCCTTGATCGGCAAAAAAATTAGCATTGTTTCAGACAAGCCTCAGACGACACGAACTCGTGTGCGAGGCATCTTGACGACTGCAGACACGCAGCTTGTATTTGTGGACACCCCTGGTTTGCATAAGGCGACGACAGCGCTTGGCGAGCGAGTCAATGCAACGGCTCTCGAGTCAATGCGTGATGTGGATGTCGTTTGCTTAGTTTTAGATGCGACTCAAACTGTTGGCACCGGCGACAAATGGGTTAGTGAGCAACTTGACGTCAGCAAGGCGATCATTATTTTGAATAAGACCGATGCTGTTTCGCCGGCAAAGGTGATGGCTCAGTTGTCGGCCGCATCTGCCTTTGGTGCCGCAGAATATTTTCCAGTTTCGGCAAAGACGGGCGAAGGCTTGGATGCGCTCGTGTCAGCCTTGACTGCGCGAGCAACCGACGGTGATGCGATGTTTCCTGCTGAGATGGTTTCTGAAACTCCACAAGCGCAGTGGATAGCAGAACTTGTGCGTGAGCAGTTGTTGGCGGTGACTCGTGACGAACTGCCATATTCGATTGCGACTCGCGTGACCGAGTGGGAGTGGCCACGCGTCAGGTGCGAAATAGTTGTAGAGCGTGAAAGTCAAAAAGGCATGGTGATTGGCAAATCTGGAAGTGTTCTCAAATCTGTTGGCATTGAAGTTCGAAAGCAAATGCCAGAGGGTGCATTTTTGGAATTATTCGTCGTAGTCGACAAAGATTGGCAACATCGTGCTGATCGCGTCGAACGCCTTGGCTATTAA
>BJGF01000041.1 GCA_014190295.1 Actinomycetes bacterium
GTTGCTCGCCCCACTGCCGACAATTACCGGATACGACCGGTCGCCGAGCGCAACAGTCAGTTTATGATTTGTCATTTTGCCACCTCGTCGACACCTGACAGTTGGCACAGAGAAATTAATTGCTCTACGACTGCTTTCACTGATAGCGATTGTGTCACAAGACGATGCGTGGCCAATTGCTGATACAACGGCTCGCGATCTTGCCGCATCTTATTTAGCGAGCCCACCGGATCGCCGTCTAAAAGTGGTCGATGCTTTCCACGACCCGTGCGCAAAACCAGAGTCGGCGTTGGTGCGTCTAACCAAACGATGCACTGGGCACTTTTTCTTAGTAGCTCACGATTGTCTTCTGCAACTATTGCCCCACCAGCCACAGCCAGAACCACAGCAGAACTTCGACCACAGATATCGGCAAGTGCTTGTGATTCAAGTTTTCTGAATTCGGCTTCGCCCTGATTGGCAAAGATCTCGCGCACAGACGACTTGGATGATTTTTCAACTGCCTCATCACTATCTTGAAAATCTAAATTAAGTTTTTTTGCAAGTGCCTTTCCGACAGTAGTTTTGCCGGAGCCCATCAAGCCGATCAATACGATCATCACGGTTTTCGCCAAGTTCAGCGAAGTCTCTGCGCAAAATGTTCTACATTTTGCTTGAACTCAGCCACACTGTCCCCACCAAATTTGCGTTGCGCTTCTTGAGCCAAAACGAGGGCGACCATTGTTTCTGCAACTACTCCCATCGCCGGAACAGCCGTGACATCGGTTCGCTCTTTGAAACTCACGGTTTCTTGTTTCGTAACCATGTCGACTGTTTTAAGAGTTGGACGATTTAACGTCGATAGTGGTTTCATCGCCGCTCTTACAACCAACATCTCTCCGGTCGACATTCCGCCTTCGGTGCCGCCGGCAAGTGAGGTTTCGCGTTTGTAAGAGTTATCGGCCTGATTCCAAGTGATCGCATCGTGGGCTTCACTACCGCGACGAGATGCAACATCAAAACCATTTCCGATTTCGACACCTTTGACCGCCTGAATACTCATTATCGCTTGCGCCAAAAGTCCGTCAAGTTTGCGATCCCAATGCACGTAACTTCCAAGACCGACGGGCAAACCATAGGCCAAGACCTCGACTATCCCACCCAAACTGTCACCATCTTTAGCCGCGGCTTCGATTTCTTGGATCATTTTTGCTTCAGCCTGCGCATCAAAACATCGCACTGACGAGCCATCAATTTTTGATAAGTCGGTTCTTTGTGGACGCGCTGGATTTTCATTTCGTGCGCTACCTAGTTGCAGCACATGTGACATTACGAAAACGTCGATCTGCGACAACAAAACTTTCGCCAGTGCACCCGCTGCAACTCTTGCCGCAGTTTCTCTCGCACTTGCACGCTCGAGCACATCGCGAGCGTCGTCAAAGCCGTACTTCTGCATCCCAGTCAGGTCTGCATGACCTGGCCGAGGTTGAGTCAAAGGTTTTTTTGTTTTGCCTGGCTCAGGCGACATCTCTTCGTGCCACACATCGCTGCGAAACCATTCACTGTTTTTGATTTCAATGGCCACCGGCGAGCCGAGCGTTCGTCCGTGTCGAATTCCGCTCAACAGAACGATTTCATCTTCCTCGAATTTTTGACGTGGTCCCCGACCAAACCCAAGTCGACGACGGGCTAATTCACTACTGATATCTTTCGCGGTTACCAACATTCCAGCAGGTAGACCCTCGACAATGACCACCAATGCCTGGCCGTGACTTTCACCTGCAGTTAGATAACGAAGCATAAATATCAGGCTACCTGTAGCCCCGTGCCGACAAGAGGTAATTAACTAGATCGCGTCAATTGCGCAAGCGCCGCATCACGCATCAGAGAAATATCACCAGCCTCACCTATCCAATGCTGTTGTTGGAGCGCTGCTTGATGAATCAACATCGACAAGCCATCGACCACGGTCGCTCCAGCTTTTTTCGCACCAAGTAATAAACCTGTCTCTAACGGGTGGTACACCGCATCAAGAACCACATGCGATGAATTGATCAGCGAAACATCTATTGGAGATTCTGAATTGTCGGTCACTTTGCCAAAGCCAACTGGCGTTGTGTTGATAATAATTCGCGAACTAGTTATATCTGAATTAATTTCTTTCGGCAAACAAACTCGGGTCGTTCCACCAATTCGTTTGACCAAGTCTTTTGCCCGCGTATCAGTGCGGTTGATAATTGAAACATCACTGGCTCCGCGAAGTACAAGCCCATGAGCCACCGCCGATGCAGTCGCCCCTGCACCCAAAACAACGACGCGTTGTCCGCTCAGTGACGAGTTCATCGCAAGTTCGAGCGCATTGCAGCAACCCTCACCGTCGGTGTTAGTCGCCCACAATGAATTGTCTTGGCGCAACACAACGGTGTTTGCAGAATTAGTCGCACGAACGACTTGGTCAATCTCGCCGATTTCACCGACTATTTTGGCAACTTCATTTTTATGGGGCATAGTCACAGATAGACCACCGATGCCGAGTGTCGACATTGCTTTAAGTGCGTCTGCCACTCGACCAGGCTGAACATGAAACGCCAAGTACACCCAGTTGATGGATCTCGCCTCGAACACCGCATTATGAATAACCGGAGACAAACTTTGTGCAACTGGCGACCCGATGATTGCGGCTAGTCGTGTGTTTGTATTTATCTTGATCATCTAGTTCGCTTTCGATTTCATTAAGGCAATAAACCCGCTGCTCTGGAAATTTCGACGTTTTTTTCATGATCTTTTTGAGTTGCCGCAAAGATATGGCCACCCTTGTCGTCACTTAACACGTAAAACAGATAGGCACAGTTTGATGCTTTCTTAATTCCGGTACAGATTTTGTCACTCAAATCAGGATTAGGTGACGGATTTAATGCAGCCCTTATAGACGCTCGGCCAGGATTCGAAATCGGTGTCGGTGGCAGACCTTTATTCATATACGTGTTGTATGGCGTATCGATTGCTTTCACATCAGAAAACGACGCCCCTTCAGCAGAATTATAGAAAAGCGTCGCATCAACTTGCAATTGCATTCCGCGGTCAAGACGGTTATAAATTACACGCGCAATCTTTCCGCGGTCGACTTCTAGTTTTGCTTCGCGTTCGATGATCGAAGCGATTATTAAAACCTCATACGGGGTGCGACCAACTTTCTGTTTTGAATCCGATAATCCTTCTTGCTTTCCAACTCGCTCCATCAATCTCAACATTCGATCCAAAACACTGCCGGCCGACTCATCCCCCGAAATTTGATAAGTGTCTGGAAACAGCAAACCCTCAAGTCGAAAAGGTGCCGCACTGAGTGTCGTAGTTTCGGCTGGCAAGTATTCTGAAATGACAAGTGGATTATTCATCGCCTCCAAAAAACTCTGGGCACTTATCCGGGTTGTTTTTTCTTCAATTCGGGCTGCGATTTTTGAAACGGTGAAACCTTCGGGAAAAGTAACTTTAGTGAACGTTGCCGAAGGGTCTTTGTTCAACTTTTGCATAATGTTGCCGATGTGTTCGCGCTTGACGAGCGCGTAATAGCCGGGTTGCAGATCGATTCCGCCTTTGCGTTGCACATACCAGCGAAAAACATCGGCGTTCACTATGAACCCTTCGAGTTCAAGACGCTTGGCGACCAAAATCAGTGAATCATTCGGATTCACAGTGAAGTTTGTCGCCAACGACTTTTGGCTACCAACAATGTCTGGTGGATTAATTTGTCGCAGATACCACATTCCACTAATGCCAACGGTAAGAACAACACTCATCACCACGGCGAGCGCGATAAAAATTAGTCGCGAATCTGGGCGATATTCAGGTGGCTGAATTTCGAACTCACTTGCTCCCCAAGCATCTGGGCCATCCCATGCATCTTCTCGCCACGGTGACTCAATATTTTCTGGATTCTGATCTCGTTGTTGATCTTGACTCATGATTTTTGTCGATCTACGTGATCAAGCCAACCTTGCAGCATCACTGCGGCGGCGATTTTGTCGACGATTCGCCGTCGAGCCTGGGCGTTCATCTTGGCTTGCATCATCGCATCGTTGGCAGTTTTGGTCGTCAATCGCTCGTCATGTGGGTGCACCGGAACAGTTATCGACTTAGTCATTTCTTTGATTTCGTCCAATGCACTTTGCGCAGCAGGACCAATCGTTCCTGAAAGTGTCAGCGGTAAACCAACAACGACACACTGCGCCTCGTATTCGACCACGATTTCTTGAATTTTTTTATGATCCTGCGAATGGCTAGCCCCGCGTGCAAGCACCGTCAATGGTGACGCGATAGTGCCACTCGAATCACTGACTGCAATGCCGATGCGTTTTGTTCCGAGGTCGACTCCGATACTGCGCATCGCAGGACTAGACAATTTCGTTTGCTGCCAGCACGCAGAGTTGTAACGCCTCGTCAATCGCTTCGACTATTTTTCCGCCTGCCGTGGCGATATCGCCCTTACCTCCGCCGCCTCCGCCAACTTTCTTTGCCGCTTGGGCGATCAAATCTCCGGCAGATGCTTTGACCCCGAGGCCGGTTGCCGCCACGAGCGCCACACCACCAGTTGGGGTAACACCACCCAACACGACTGCCCTAATTGCTGCATTGACGCGAATCGCGATTGCCAATTCACGCAGATCACTCGGGGCTAGTCCATCTATTCGTTCGATAACGACACCATTTTTCTGTTTGGCAATGAGCTCGCCGGCGCGAGACCTCGCAGCAGCAGTGCGAAGTGATTTAAGTTCGTCGTTTAATTCTTTTACTTCGGCGATTTTACGAGAAACTGCATCAACAATGGCTTCATGATTCGTGCCGAGCATCTCGCTTACGGCATTTATCTTGCTCATCGCCGCAGAGACATAATCAAGTGAGTTCTGACCAGTCACAGCCTCGATGCGTCGCAAGTTCGAACCGATTGAACTTTCTTGCACGATCTTGATCAGTCCAATATCGCCGGTTGCCGAAACATGTGTGCCGCCACAAAGTTCGACAGAGTCACCCGCTTCAAGGACGCGCACGATGTCACCATATTTGTCACCAAAGAACGCAATCGCCCCTGCGGCGGTTGCTTTATCTTTGGAAGTTTCATAGGCATTAACCGCAACGTTGGCGAGAACCTGAGAATTTGCAATTCTTTCAATTTGCTCTATGTCTTGAGTTGACAACGGTGCGTAGTGACTGAAATCAAATCGCAATCGCTCAGGCGAGACTAACGAACCAGCCTGTTTGACGTGTTCACCCAATACCTTGCGTAATGCATAATGCAACACATGTGTCGCCGTATGATTTTTGCGTGTTGCATTGCGTGAAGCAGTATCAATAGTCGCCGTGACTTTTTGACCAACTTTGATTTCACCACGAGTCGCGACACCAAGATGCTTGCGTAATCCAGGAAGTGCAAACGTCGTGTCAGAAATTTTGATCTCGCCGGTCTGGGTTCGTAGCGTGCCACGGTCACCGACCTGACCACCACTTTCTGCGTAGAAAGGCGTCGTATCTAAAAATATTTCTAGACCATTGGCACCTGCATCAATTATCGCCAGAACTTTTGACTGACTTGAATCATCTGTGTATCCGACAAAATTAGTCTGGCCATTGCTCTCGAGAATTTCTCGATATGCCAGTAGCTGTTCGTCTACAGACTGAGCACCTTTGCGTGCCGACTTGGCGCGAGTGCGCTGGGCACTCATTTCGACATCAAACCCTGCAATGTCGACTTCAACATTGCGTTCAGATGCAATCTCTTGGGTCAACTCAAGCGGAAACCCATATGTGTCGTGCAACAAGAACGCACTCGAACCACTCAGAGGTGTCGCTTTTTTCGCCTTCTTCGAAACCTTGGCTATGGATTCAAACTCGGTTTCTAAAATCGTCAATCCATTTTTTAGTGTTTGACGAAAACTCTCTTCTTCTTTCGTCAAAACGCCGACAATAAAATCTCTACTGGCCAAAAGCGAAGGGTGCGCCTCGCCCATCACATCAATCGCCGTCTCGACTAGTTTCGGCATAACAAGTTTTTCGGTGCCGAGCAAATAAGCGTGGCGCACCGCTCGACGGAAGATTCGTCGAAGCACATATCCGCGACCTTCATTAGACGGAAACACGCCATCGTTGACCAGCATCGTTGAAGATCTCGCATGTTCTGCAAGCACGCGCAAAGAAAAACTTGCACGGTCTTGGTAGTCGCCGACTTTATATTTCGCTGAAGTCACAGATTGGGCCTGTTCAATTAGCGGAAACAAAACATCTGTCTCCCAAATCGAATCTTTTCCTTGTTTGAGGGCAAGAATTCTTTCAAGCCCGGCACCTGTATCAATCGAGGGTTTGGGCAACGGAGTTCTCGAGCCATCTGCAGCCTGATTGAATTGCATGAAAACGAGGTTCCAGAATTCTAAGAATCGATCACCTTTCGGGTCATTGAGTGGCCCACCGTCGGGACCAAAGGCTGGACCACGATCAATATGAATTTCTGAGCACGGTCCGCAAGGGCCAGTGTCACCCATTTGCCAAAAATTATCCGCATCACCCAGACGCTGAATACGGTTCATCGGCACGCCAACTACGTCGTGCCAAATTTGTTCTGCCTCGTCGTCGCTTTCGTGAACTGTTATCCAAAGTTGATCACCATCAAAGCCGAACACCTCGGTGACCAACTCCCAACTCCATGGAATCGCTTCGGACTTGAAATAATCTCCAAAACTAAAATTGCCGAGCATCTCAAAAAATACACAATGGCGTTTAGTTCGACCAACGTCGTCAAGATCGTTGTGCTTGCCACCAGCGCGCGCACACTTCTGCACGCTGACTGCCCTCGAGTAAGAAGGTATTTCATCACCGACAAAGTAAGGCTTGAACGGCACCATGCCGGCAACCGTGAACAATATGGTCGGATCGTGCGGAATCAGACTGGCCGACTCGACCTTTGTATGCCCGCGTTGCTCGAAGAAACCGGTAAAAGCTTTGCGTAAATCGTTCGCGGTGCGAATTTCAGCCGTCATACACGACAAGCCTACTCTTCGTGTCTAGTCAGAAACCGCCAGGTTTAATTGCGAGAATTATCAAAAATCTTTGAAAGTTCTTCGTCGTCAAGACTTTCGCCCGACGTCAAACCTTGCCAAAGACCGACCAAATAATCCTTCAGAGAACTTGCAATATCAGTCAAAGTGTCGGCGACATTCTCCGACGAAAATTTCTCAGATGTTTCATCTGCTTTTTTCTTCATATAGTTCAGACCGAAAATTGCAGCAGTCGCCCCAAGAAGAAACCAAAAAAGTCGCTTGATCATGATCGTTCATCCTTTTCGCTAGATTTTTTAATTTGCTGTTCTATCCGCTTGGCAATTTCAATCTCCAAGCCGTGCTCGCTCGGTGTGTAGTACTCAGTCTGCCTAGAGATCGACCCTTTTGCTTCGTCGGGCAAATATTGCTGAGAAACCCAACCCCGTGGGTCATCGTGCGGGTAGATATAGCCAACTCCGTGTCCAAATTCTTTTGCCGCCTGATAATGGCCGTCACGCAAATGCGCCGGAACCTCGCTGGTCACGCCCTTGCGAATATCTTCGCGAGCAGACCAAATGCCGATTGCAACACGGTTGCTCTTCGGTGCTGTCGCCAAGTAAACGACTGCTTGCGCCAAATTGAGTTGTGCCTCTGGCAAGCCCACATGGTCTAACGCGCTCGCCGCTGCTACTGCTACAACCAACGCATTTGGATCTGCCATGCCGACATCTTCGCTCGCCAAAATCACGAGTCGTCGGGCGATAAATTTTGCATCGTCCCCCGATTCGAGCATTCGTGCCAACCAAAATAATCCCGCCTGCGGATCAGAACCACGAATACTTTTTATAAATGCGGATACGACGTCGTAGTGATCGTCTCGTCCGTAACGCAGTGCGCTCATGCCAAGTGCCGCATTGACATGATCAATCGTCACCGTCTGTTGTTTTTCGTGAGCGAGTGCGCATGCAACTTCAAGTGCGGTCAGTGCCTGACGAGCATCGCCGCCTGAACGCGTCGCAAGTGCATCAAGTGCCTCTGATTGCGCCCGTGCACCTTCGGCAATAACACCGCGCTCAAGCAAAATTCGAACATCGTCGACTAGCAACGGCTCAAGGCGAAACAAGGTGCTGCGACTGCGCAACGGCGAATTGATTTCAAAATACGGGTTCTCTGTCGTCGCACCAATCAATGTGATGATCCCTGTTTCGACAGATGGCAGCAATGCATCTTGTTGAGATGTCGAGAACCGATGAATCTCATCGATAAACACGATGGTGCCGCGACCAAATTGTCCGAGTCGATCCGAGGCACGGTCAATAACTTCGCGAACATCTTTCACGCCCGCGCTGACGGCCGAAAGTCTCTCAAAATAACGCTGTGTGGTTAGCGCTACCACTTCGGCAAGCGTCGTCTTGCCCGTGCCGGGTGGTCCCCAAAAAATTACTGAAGAAAGTCGGTCTTGCTCAATCAGAGCACGAAGCGGTGAGCCTTTGGCAACCAGATGACTTTGCCCAACGATCTCGTCAAGTGATCTCGGACGCATTCGCGCCGCTAATGGCGCTTGTGATTTCAGTTGTTCGACAGCGGCACTACCAAACAAGTCGTCTTTCATTTTGCAGCTGGTGGCAACAACCTGATTCCTAAATCTTTGAGTTGCGCTGCGTCAACAGTCGTTGGTGCATTTGTCATCGGGTCGGAACCAGATTGAGTTTTCGGAAACGCAATTACTTCGCGGATATTGTCTTCGCCGGCGAGTATCGCCGTCAGACGATCGATACCGAATGCAAATCCGCCATGCGGTGGCGCCCCATATTTGAATGGTTGTAAGAAAAACCCAAATCGATGATCGGCATCTTCGTCAGAAATACCGAGTTGGCGAAATACGCGCCGTTGCAACTCTGGTTCATGAATTCGAATCGACCCAGAACCGAGTTCCCATCCGTTAAGCACAAGGTCATAAGCCAACGCACGAACAGTCAGCGGATCGCTCTCGAGACGATCTATATCTTCAGGATGCGGATGACAGAAAGGATGATGACCTGGTTGCGGCAATTTTGTTGTCGGATTGATACCCACGAACATCGGGAAGTCGACAACCCATACATATCTATACGGACCTTCGTGCACCGGCGGACGACCCAAGTCATTGCGCAACTGACCCAAAACAGAACAGGTCGTCGACCATGTATCGGCAACGATCAAAATCAAGTCGCCTGCAACCGCACCAGTCTGTGAAACCAATGCCGTCTGCTCAGTCGCCGAAAGAAATTTCGCGACCGGTGATTCAAGCGCACCATTTTCGCCAACTTTTAACCACACGAGTCCCTTGGCGCCGAGTTTTTTGGCCCGTTCAGTGAGAGCATCCAATTTGTTGCGACCGCTTGCTGCCTGTTGTGGATAATCAGCATTCGCCACGCAGATTGCTTTAATCGACTCGGCAGATGCGAAAGCCTTGAACTCGGTGGCCGCAAAAATACTGGTGACTTCAACAAGTTTCATTTCGAAACGCAAATCTGGCTTGTCGATTCCGTAATTATTCATCGCCTCGTGCCAAGTCATTGCCTCAATCGGCGGTGGCTCTGAACCAGTGGCAGCTTTTGCAGCCGCGATAACGGCCGTCGAAATCATCGCGATCACGTCGTCTTTGTCCACAAAACTCATTTCAGCATCAAGTTGCATGAACTCATACTGACGATCGGCGCGCAAGTCTTCATCTCGCAGACATTTCGCGATCTGATAATAACGATCCATTCCGGCGACCATCAACAATTGCTTCCATAATTGTGGCGATTGTGGCAATGCATAGAACGAACCAGGTTCGTTACGCGATGGCACCAAAAATTCGCGCGCACCTTCTGGGGTACTCGGCATCAATAATGGCGTTTCAATTTCGGTGAAACCTTGTGACTCCATTGATTTGCGAATCGCCGAGTTGATCGCCGCACGCAATCGCAAGTTTTTTTGCATTCGTTCTCGACGAATATCTAGGTAACGATATTTGAGACGCACATTTTCGTCGACATCGTCCCCGCGTTGGTCAATCGGAAATGGTGGCGGCTCGGCATTGTTCAAAATTTCGATTTTGCATTCAGCCAACTCAACCGCGCCCGTTGGAATGTTTGAATTGACTGTCCCTGCAGGGCGAGCCTGAACTTTTCCGGTTACACGAATCACCCATTCGCTTCGCACATCCACCGAGTTGTCGACAACGCACTGCACGATGCCACTGAAGTCTCGTAAATCCAAGAAAGCAAGGTGCTCGCCGTGCTCACGGCGACGACCCACCCAGCCGCACAAAGTGACAACCTGTCCAATATTTTCGACACGCATGTCTGCGCACAAGTGAGTTCGCAATGCTGTGCTGTTTTTTATGTTCATTTTATTTTAAAGCCTTTTTTAATTCGTTGAGGATATCTTTTCGAGACACGACATACTGCTCGCCAGAACCCATCGGACGCAACATTATTGTCGAATTAGCCACTTCGTCGGAGCCGATTATTAAAGCAATGCGCGCGCCACTTCGATCGGCAGACTTCATTTGAGCCTTGATACTGCGCAAGTCATAAGCCCGATCAGCGCTGAAACCATTTGCACGTAGTTGGTGACATAGATCATGAGCGTGTGTGCCATCCACCGTGTCGACTACGAACACATCTACATCAGTTTGCGGTGCAGCAAAAACTCCCTCGGCATCACATGCCAAAAGTGTGCGGTCAAGACCTAATGCGAAACCGATTCCTGAGGTTGCCGGCCCTCCGAGTGCTTCAACAAGTCCGTCATATCTTCCTCCCCCACCTATCGCAGTGTGGGCTGCATCTAACGCAGTTGAGACAAACTCAAATGTCGTACGGCGATAATAATCAAGACCACGCACCAAACGATCGTTGATTTTGTACGAAATATTCAATGCGTCAAGAGCGCTTAAAACTGTGGCAAAGTGATCTGCTGATTGCTTGCTTATAGATTCGCGAATCGCTGGTGCGCCAGCAATTATTTCTTGATCGGGCTCACGTTTTGAATCTAAGACACGCAACGGATTGCGTGCCAGAGTTGCTTTACTCTCGGCAGTAAGTGATGATTCATGCTTCAAGAAATACTTTGCCAGCAGGTTTGAATATGCTTCTCGATCGCCACCGTCGCCAAGCGTGTTAATCGAAAGTTCTACGTGATTTAGCCCAAGCGCCGAATAGAACATCGACGCCAGGGCGATTACTTCGGCGTCCAAAAATGCATCGTCGACACCGAGTGCTTCTATGCCCACTTGGTCAAACTGTCGATATCTACCCTGCTGGGGTTTCTCGTAGCGAAAGTTTGGACCCGAATACCAAACTTTCCACGGAGTTACTGGTCGATGTTCGACGAACGCGCGACAAACACTTGCGGTTTGCTCGGGGCGCAAAGCAATGTGTCGACCACCTTTGTCGTGAAAGTCGTACATCTCTTTGGTTACAACCTCGGTGGCTTCTCCGAGGCGCAAAAAAACATCGAGGTCTTCAAACATTGGTGGGATGATGTAGTTATAGCCAGCGGATTCGACCGTCTTGGCAAAAACTTCTTGAAACGCCCGCCAACGCGCCGAATGCGGCGCCAAAATGTCGCGAGTTCCGGGCGAAGTCTTAAAATCAGGCACGCGTGAAGGCTAGACCTTTTGACGAGAAAAGTTAATCATCTTATTGATAACAGGCTGTTATCTCGTCGCAGACGGGTGATTCCCCTCTTCTGCTTCTAAGTCTTCATGGGATCCACCTGGCATGATCCGATTCGCATCGTAGACACCATCAATTCGTTTGATCATCCGCAGTACCGACTGCAAATGACCAGGATCTGCAAACTCGAATTCGAAACGCATTTTTGCAACACGGTCAGCGCCAGTATGAGTTGTGCAGGCAACTATGTTCACATGTTCGTCTGACAACGCGTTCGCCACATCGCGAAGAAGACGTGAACGATCTAACGCGACTACTTCGACTGCCGCGATAAAGACTGCATCAGAGTTATCCGACGACCATTCGACGTCGACCAAACGCGTTGAGTCTTGTGCCAACAGTGACGCAGCATTTGAACAATCGGCTCGGTGCACAGTGACACCACGTCCCTTGGTGACAAAACCCATGACTTCATCGCCTGGCACCGGCGTGCAACAACGCGACAGCCGAACCATCACATCGGGCATTCCCTCTATATGCACACCGTTTCGTTGAGGCGACGAAGTCTTATTTGCGCTTACTGAAGACATCGACAACTGGTCGGGCTGAACGCCATCACGCATTCGCTTTGACATTCGCTCGACGATTTCTACGGCATCAATTCGCTGATCCCCAATTGCGGCGAAAAATAAATCGGCGTCTGCGAAATCAAGCAACGCGATCTCGTCATTAAGAACTTGTGACGAAAGAATCTTCTGCGCCGGCAAACCAACCTGACGCATTCGCTCGATCAGTTCATCTCTGCCATTTTCGACCAAATCTTCCAGGCGTTCACGAGTGATCCATTGCTTGATTTTGCTTCGAGCCTTTGGAGAAACAACGAAAGCGAGCCAGTCTTGCGAAGGTTCGCTGGTCTCACCTTGCGAAACGAGAACTTCGCAAGTATCACCAGACACAAGTTTGTGATCAAGTGGCACGAGTCGACCATTGACTCGCGCACCCATGCAACTGTGCCCGACTTCGGTGTGAACCGCGTACGCAAAATCTACAGGAGTCGACAAAACCGGAAGCGTAATTACTCGACCTTTGGGAGTAAAAATAAAAAGTTCATCTTGTTCAAGATCAGTCTTTAAAATTTCTAAGAACTGACCTGGATCTGATACTTCTCCTTGCCAGTCAATTATCCGGTTCAACCAGTCGATATCGCCTTGCGAAACTGCATCTTTGTAGGTCCAGTGTGAAGCAACCCCCCATTCGGCACGTTGATGCATCTCACGAGTACGAATCTGCACTTCAATCGGCTTTCCACCTACACCGACGACTGTCGTGTGCAGTGACTGATATAAATTGAATTTCGGCATTGCAATATAATCTTTGAACCGACCAACGATCGGCTTCCAATGTCCGTGAATTGCCCCGAGCACGGTGTAGCAATCTTTTTCTGAATCAACGACAATTCGAATCGCCATCAAGTCATAAATATCGTCAAAGTCTCGGCCTTTCTGCACCATCTTTTCGTAGATGCTCCACAAATGTTTGCCACGAGCAGTGAGATCTGCGTTGATCTTGACTTCAGTAAGCCATTGCTGAACTTGGCCGATTGTTTTTGCTAGATACACATTGCGTTCAGGAGCACGAGTCGCGACAAGATGGTCCAACTCTGCGTATCGTTTTGGATAGAGCGCCGCAAACGAAAGATCCTCGAGTTGCTGTTTAATTTCTTGCATTCCGAGTCGGTGCGCCAGAGGTGCATAAATATCCAGCGTCTCTTGGGCGATTCTTTGTTGTTTTTCATACGGAACCGCCGCGATCGTTCGCATATTGTGCAATCGGTCCGCGAGTTTGATCATCAACACACGTAAATCTTTGGCCATTGCAACGAGCATCTTTCGCATCGTTGCTGCTTGCTGGGCTTCTTTAGAGTCGAACTGCAACCGCTCAAGTTTGGTGACGCCATCTACGATCGTCGAAACTTCAACGCCGAAGTTGCTCTCAACATCCGCGAGCGTTATTTCGGTGTCTTCGACAGCGTCATGCAACAATGCTGCAGCGATCGAAACTTCATCAAGACCAATATCGGCGACGATTCGAGCCACGGCAATCGGATGATTGATATACAACTCTCCGCTCGATCTATTTTGTGAAGCGTGGGCAGAACGGGCCATTTCATAGGCGGCGTTAATTAACGAAACTGAACCTTTTGGATGACGTGACTTGTATGCGCTCAGCAAAGGAGAGAGTTCCTCGGCAATTGTCGTGTTCTGGCGCCGCCACGGCAGCACCCTAGATGCGGTGCTCATCCCTAAAGCGTAGTGCTAGCGCCGTTTTTTACGTGGTCGCGGAGGATGCGTCAGTACAGTCGCTGCGCGTTGCGCCGCTTGAGCAATTAGTTCTTCATTAGTTAAGGTCGGTGAATTAACTTTCGACGCGTTAGTCACAAGAACTCGGGATGCATCCCCGTGACCCATCAATGTGGACATTGCTTCACCAACGGCGATTTGGTCTTTAAATGGCTGATACTTGGGTTCATTTTGCTTAAAGACATCCAATAGCGGTACGGCGACAAAGATCGACGAATAAGTGCCTGCAAGCATCCCGACGAGCAATGCAACGGCAAAATCTTCGAGGCTTTTCGCACCCAAAATGAACGAACCAACGACCAGAAGTGAAACCACTGGCAAGGCTGAAGCCAAAGTTGTATTGAGCGAACGGGCCAATACTTCATTTGTCGAGACGTTGGCAATATTGGCAAACGACTGACGAGATGTAGCGAATTTCTTCGAGTTCTCTTGCACGCGATCAAATACCACCACCGTGTCATAAAGCGAGAAACCAAGAATCGTCAAAAAAGCAACAACAGTTGCGGGCGTCACTTCGAACCCAAATAACGAATACACGCCAACGCTAATAATCACGTCATGCGCCATCGCAATAATTGCTGTCGCTGCCATCTTCCATTCAAGACGCCACGAAATATATAGCGAAACTATGACAAAGAATATCAACAACGCACGTAGAGCCTTTTCGGTGATGTTGCGTCCCCATGAAGAGCTGACTGACGCAACACTGACTTCTTCGACTTTGACTTTGGCTAGTTCTGCAAATGACTTCTGCACGCTGAGGCGCACCTCTTGTGTTTGATCTCCGACTTGCACACGCATTACTTGCAACTCTGTGCCTGTAAGAAATTGAATCTTGGCATTTAACGACTCGACATTGTTGTCGTCTAAAACTTTGCGGGCATCTTGGTCGGTCAATCCATTGGCAGGCACTTCCCACGCCACGCCACCTCGAAAATCAATGCCGAGTTCAAGACCTTGAATCAACAATGATCCGGCCCCAGCCACGATGATCACGATCGATATTGCAAAACCGATCATGCGTCGGCCAATAAAGTCAAATGTCGTTTCGCCACGATACAGGCGACCGAGTCCAGCAATTAGAGTTTTCATTGCGACACCTCTAGGTTTGCAGTTTTAATGCCAAGAATTTTTCTTCCTTGAACCCGCT
>BJGF01000042.1 GCA_014190295.1 Actinomycetes bacterium
ACCGGAAGGTCGCGCGCAAGAGCCTTCGACAAAACGTAGCGAGTTTGTGGCAAAGGACCTTCGGCCGCATCTACCAAAAGCAGAATTCCGTCAACAAGTGCAAGTGCTCGCTCTACTTCGCCACCAAAATCTGCGTGGCCCGGGGTGTCGATGAGATTGATCTTTGTGCCTCGCCATTCAATCTCGGCCGCCTTGGCCAAAATTGTGATGCCACGTTCACGCTCTTGATCGTTTGAGTCCATAACTCGATCAACGACTGCTTGGTGAGCGGCGAAGGTTCCACCGGTTTTAAGCAAAGCGTCGAGCAAAGTTGTTTTGCCATGGTCAACGTGCGCTACTAATGCGATATTTCGAATGTTATTAATGGGGGCTTCTCAGTTTCAGTTTGTTGAATTAATGGATTAAGAATTATCTTCGTCTGTTGCATCATCAGCGAGTTCTTCGCCGTCTTCATCGAATCTCACGCCGTAGCGCTCGGCTATGGCTGCATATTCGTCTTCCTGCGACTTCGACTTGCTTTCACGCGAAACTCCAAGATCTGCGGCAGTCGGACCTGTTTGTTTCAGGCGGCGTGCTTCCTCAAATCGACGATGACGACCCTTTTTCACGATAGGGCTCCAAATTTCTCTGGGGCGATTACCGGTTTTGGTCACCGCCTAGTGGATAGACATTGCGCGTAAGACTAGCAAGTCTTGGTGCATAAACGGTGGAATCAGGCTTTATCCGCCTCGATCAGTTTGAGATGTCCGTCACGATCAACACTCAGACCCACTGTTCCAGCCAGTATTTTGTTCAGATCCTCTCCAACCACAATCGCTCTCCAACCATGAGCCAATCGTGCATCAGATGATTTTCGTAAAAATGCGCTGATATCACTTCGGGTGGCCAGCAATGTTGCGTCGATTCGATGTTGTCTGGCGAGTTCGCCGATCCATGCGGTCATCAAAGTCAGTGCGGGTCTCGCCCACTTTTCAACATCGTCGGTTTCGTGACCAGGTAATTCGACTACTCGCTTTGAGCCTTCGCGAATCGCAGTCATAATTTCGCGACAGAACTCGGTCGTCAAATGTCGATCATCGACGCCACGGGTCGTAGCAAGTTCTTCAACATTTTTGGGAACGCGTTGTGCGATTCCTAAAAGAGCCATGTCCGACATCACCCTGCGCGGAGGATAATCGCTGCGCATCGCGCGCTCTTCACGCCACTGTCCGACGGCCTGCGCGACGCCCCTCGAAGCACCTTTAAGCGACCGCGCTTCTTTTAGTTTTAACCAGGCTGCACTTGATTCACTTGGTCCACTCGGTCGATTAACAAGATCTTGGCAAGCATCTGCCACCCATATTGAGCGACCGAGTTCATTTAGTTGTGCCGACAATTGATCATGTAGATCGAATAAATGTGCGACATCATCTGCCGCGTATAAACATTGTGCTTCGGTTAACGGTCGACGCAGCCAATCTGTGAGCCTGTCGCCCTTTGATAGTGCGATCTTTTTGAATGATTGCACCAGCGTGGCCAACGACGGTGTCGAGTAGCCAAGAAAGCCCGCGGCGATTTGACAATCAAAAATATTTTTTGGGGCCACCGTCGATGCATGACGCAAAACTTCTAAATCTTGTTGGGCGGCGTGAAATATCGCCAGCACTTGGCTTTCGAACAATCTGGATAATCCGCGCGGATCAACCGCAAGCGGATCCACTAACGCAGTCTTGGCTCCCCATTTCAATTGCACCAGTGCAAGTTTCGGATAATAAGTTTTCTCACGGTGAAACTCGGTATCTATCGCATACCGAGGGGCCTGCAAAATTTCGTCGATTACGTTACTCAGAGCAATATCATCCTCAACCCACTGATAACTCAATTCGGTTTGTCTCCAGTGATGACTTCGTGTCCCATGGCTATCCAGCCCATCGTGCCACCCTCAACATTGACGACATTTGTGACTTCGTTTTCGTGCAGAAATTCGCATGCTTGCATGCTTCGCCCACCACTTCGACAAACGATGAACACAGTTTGATCTGATTTGAAAACATCAGTGTTTTCGGGAACTGTCGCCAGAGGCACGTGTATTGCTCCAGGTATATGTCCGGCCTGATATTCATCTGATTCGCGAACATCCACCACACGCGAACCCTTTGAAATAAATTCGGCGAGTTGATCTACCGAGATCTCGATGATTGACATGACGCAAGGATAGTTGAAATTAGACAGCTGAAATAAGATAGTTGAAATTAGTTATCCATTTCTTCGATTGTGTTGACGTTCCTCAATAATTCGGTGCTTAGTTCAACGAATTCAACGTTCAATCCAACAACGGCCCGATGAATCGCTCGCTCTCCTTTTGAAAAAGAGTTTTCAAGATGCGAGATACATGACATCCTCCAAGCACTACAAAGCCACTGCGGGGTGGATGGTGGTTCAGATGTCGCAACCCGCACATCGAATGCTGAATTAATGTTGGCTATCTCGAGACAACTATGCGCATCAATAAACGGCACATCGCATGGCATAGTCAGCAAGATGTCACTACCACAGACATGCAATGCACTTAACAACGCCCCGAAGGGTCCAGACTTGGCGATTTCATCTTCAACAAAACGTGCGCCAATCTTTTTGGCGTCACCCTGCGGTCCACCCACAACCAAGATTTCTTCGACACCCATCAGATTTAAATTGCGGGCGATTCGCACAATAAATTCTTCACCATCGATCAATGCATTGGCTTTCGCAGAACCGAACCTCGAACTCTCACCACCAGCAAAAATTGCTGCTGTGATGCGAGACTTCATAAGTTACAACTGAGACGAAATGTTATTTCGATGCTTCGCCACTCGGGTCGAGTTGAAGCAAAAACTGGTCACAACGAATCGCCTCGCTCATCTCACCGATTATTCGTGCATGCTTTGCTAGCCCGGCCAGACATCGCAAAAAACCCCGATTAGATTCTCTCGCCCATCGCACATAGCCAGAACCTCGCCAAGAATTGGCGCGCAACGTATCGAGTCCTCTGTGATAGCCAACGCGATAAGCCATGTACGCATCGATACCTTGCTCGCTCAGGTCTCCGATATTTGCCCAACCTTCTAGAAATGTCGGATTGTCGGCCACGACCGCGCTAACTGCACGGCGACGGTCTTGTTGAGGTGTTGCAAGTGCCAAGTCGAGACGTTTGCGTAAGTCTGCGCTAATCGGTGGGATAATTGTCTCGGGTGGACCACTGGCTGATAGGTGTACTGGTTGATCGCTCATCGTCCTGCCACACTAGATGACATGGATCTATTCTCGCTTGACTCGCAAACAGCAAAAAACATAGGACTAGGGACAATCGGCGTGAGCGTGTTGGGGCTTTTGTTCGCCTTGAAGTTCGTTAAATCCGTGGTTTCAAAAATTTTATTCATTGCATTCTTTGGTCTGCTCGGCTACTTGTCCTTCACGCAACGCGACGCACTTTCGATCTGTGCTGCCAAAATTGAGGCAAATGTTTCAGATATTCAGACCACTAGTTGCACATTCTTTGGACAAGAGATTTCATTGAAAGGTGTAAACCCATGAGCGACAAGCTCATCGCCGATCTTTGTGCTCAACTCGATGCATCTCCAACCTCGCACCACGTTGCGAAATTCGTAGCAAAGCAATTGCTGGCAGCAGGTTTTACCGACTGCTCAAATAACAAAAATATTCAAAGCAAAAATACAAATGGGTTTGTGTCTAGAGCCGGATCAATTATCGCCTGGCGAAGTGGTTCGGCGAAATTAGATCGCTTTCAGATCGTCGGGGCACATACAGATTCACCCGGATTGCGGATAAAACCCCGACCCAATGAAAGTCGTTTCGGTTGGCACACACTGCAGGTTGAGGTTTACGGCGGGCCGCTCTTGAATAGTTGGCTTGATCGTGATTTAGGTATAGCCGGCCATGCAGTTTTGCGCAACGGTACGACGAAATTGTTCATTGAGCGCAAACCAATCGCACGAATTTCACAACTTGCGATTCACCTCGATCGTGACATAAATGAACGAGGCTTAGTTCTAGACAGACACCTACACCTTTCGCCTGCTTGGGCCACCGGCAAAAAGTCGCCCGATTTTTTGGCTTGGGTCGCCGCGCATCTCAAGGTTCGATCAACCGAAATAATTTCGATTGACGCACAACTGTTTGATGTAACACCCGCTCAAGTGATCGGAGTTGATGATTCGCTCTTGGCGAGTGGTCGTCTTGACAACCAAGCGTCATGTTGGGCGGCCATTTCGGCATTATTGAACACCCCAAAACCCAAGGCGACGAACGTTGTTGCGTTGTTCGACCATGAAGAAGTTGGTTCGATGAGTGCCACTGGTGCAGCCGGACCACTACTTGAGCACACACTTGAAAGATTGGCTGCCGCAAACGGGTTGTCGCGCATTGAGTACCTGCAAACCTTGCAACAATCAAATTGCATTTCAGCCGACAACGCACACGCAGTGCATCACAATTATCCCGAACGGCACGAACATGCACACGCACCGATAATCAACCAAGGACCAGCACTTAAACTCAACTCAAATCAGCGATACGCAACTTCTTCAAATTCGGCTGCGATATTCATTCGAGCCTGTAAGTCAGCAAAAGTGGCGCATCAGATGTTCGTCTCTAAAAATAATATGCCCTGCGGAACAACAATTGGTCCAATCACTGCGACTCGGCTGGGTATAGACACTGTCGACGTCGGCATACCCCAACTGTCGATGCATTCTGCTCGCGAAGTATGTGGCGTTAGTGATTTGATTTCAATGCAATGCGCATTAAAAAGTTACTTTGCAAATCAGCACTAGCTGCAAAGCAATTATCTAGTGCGCGCTGCGCTGAGCAGCATCAAAAAGTTCTTGAAGCGCAGATTTAAGTTGTGCGGTCAATTCAGTCGTCGCTGAGCGCGGTAGTCGGCCTGTGGTTGATTGCGGCGGAAAAATTGGCCGACCAATGATCATCGTGCACTTCTTCGGGTAAATCATTTTTGAACCCTTTTGCATCACGTCTTGTGTGCCACCAATACCAACAGGAACTATCGGCACACCGGCTTTAATCGCCAAGTACGCGGCTCCGTCAAATAACGGCTGAATGGTCTCACCAAATTGCCTTGTACCTTCCGGAAACATCACGATCGGTTCACCAAGAGCGAGCACTGCCAAGCAACGCTTGAGTGCTTCAAGATCTGCAGTGCCTCGAGTAACCGGAAAACCACCCAGCGCAGAGAGCACTACTCCGATTGGTCGAATCTTCCACAAACTATCTTTGCCCATGAATCGCAAGCGACGCGACGTCGTCGCGCTCACTATTGGCGTGTCCACATTCGATCGATGAATCGGTGCCAAAATAAAAGCCCCAGTTTTTGGAATATTCTCCTTGCCGGATATTCGCAAACGAAAGTAACTTCTACACAAACCTACGAGGATGCCTCGAATCAATCCATAAAATAACTTAGAAATACGACCTTGACCCGCCAGATGAGTGTCGACAAGACTCATGATTTTGCTCGCACCAATTTTACAAGTTGGCTGACGACATCTTCGATTGAACGATCGCTTGTATCAACGATCGTTGCGTCACTTGTCTGGACTAACGGACTGTCACTTCGCGAACTATCTTGAGCATCACGAGCAGCAATCCCGTGGGCGATCTCGTCAACATTGCCCCCGGACTGCGCCACCCGACGTTGAGCGCGAACCAACGGCGATGCTGTTAAATAAACTTTTAGAGTCGCATCTGGAAACACCACAGATCCGATATCACGACCCTCAACAACTCCACCATTGTGATCAGCAACCCATTGCCGTTGTCTTTCGCGCAATTCGGTTCGAACCTGTGAGTTCATCGCAACTGCACTAACCGCCGAAGTCACTTGCACACCACGAATCGCAGTTGTCGCATCCACGCCATTGATGAATACCGCATCATTGGTCAAAACCATTTCTGACTTTCGCGTCAAATCGGCAACTGAATCTTGATCGGCGAGATCAATTTGCGCGTTCATCGCAGCAAAGGTAACCGCACGATACATCGCGCCCGTATCGAGATATCTAAGACCCAGTTTTGTAGCTAGCGCTTTTGCGATCGTTGACTTTCCTGCTCCAGCGGGGCCATCTATCGCTACAACAATCATCAGACAAAAATTATCAGATTGTTGCCTCTACCAACTTGTGTCTTGGGGTCTACCCTCGTCATAACCTGATGCACTCTGAATACCGATCACGGCTCTTTGCTGAAACTCAGAGACTGTTGAAGCCCCCGCATACGTGCAAGATGAGCGCACTCCAGAAATGATTTGATCAATGATGTCTTCGACACTCGGGCGTTGAGTATCTAGATACATACGTGAAGAACTGATGCCTTCTTCGAAAAGTTCTTTGCGCGCGCGCTCGAATGCACTTTCACTACGAGTACGGTTTCGCACGGCGCGATTTGAAGCCATTCCGAAACTCTCCTTATATAAGCGACCATTTGTGTCGCGCAACGTGTCAGCAGCAGACTCGTACGTACCAGCCAGAAGAGATCCGAACATTACGTTCGCTGCTCCAGCGGCGAGACCGAGAGCAACATCGCGCGGATATCTCACGCCACCGTCCGCCCAAATTGTCTTGCCTAATTCAGCTGCGGCTTGAGAACAATCTAAAACAGCAGAAAATTGTGGTCGACCAACGCCTGTCATCATTCGTGTCGTGCACATGGCTCCTGGGCCAACCCCAACTTTGACGATGTCAGCACCAGCGTTGATGATGTCGCGGGTTCCTTCGGCAGTAACGACATTGCCGGCGACAAGCGGAATTTTTGAAACTACTTGACGCACTTCTTCGATCACATTGAGCATTCGTACTTGATGACCGTGCGCAGTATCTACGACGATGACATCTACGCCCATTGCCGCAAGTTGCTTCGCTCGCAAAGTTGGGTCGGCATTTACACCAACTGCTGCTGCGATCATTAGTGATCCATTTTTGTCGACTGCTGGTTCATAGATCGTGCTTCGCAGTGCCCCATTGCGCGTAATAACACCCAGCAATTTGCCATCCCTGTCAATCACCGGAGCCACCGACAAGCGGGCTTCGGTCAAACGCTCAAACATTTGTTGTGGTGAAAGTGTGTCTTCGAGCGTAAATATTTCGCGGCTCATCACATTACGAATTTGTGTGAAGCGATCAAACCCGACCGCATCGTGTTCTGTGAAGATTCCAGAAGGTCGACCGTCGTCGTCAACGACAATTACCGCACCGTGACTTCGCTTATAGATCAGACTCAGTGCTTCACCCACTGTGCCGTCTTGCTGCATCGTGATTGGCGTGTCGATTATTTGGTGGCGCGATTTGACAAATTCGACAACGTTTTCGACGATGTCAAGCGGAATATCTTGGGGTAATACAACAAGACCGCCTCGACGCGCAACAGTTTCTGCCATTCTGCGTCCCGCAATAGCCGTCATATTTGAAACAACCAACGGAATCTTCGTTCCGATCTTGTCTGGCGTTGTGAGATCTACCTTCAAGCGTGACGACACTGCCGAAAGACTCGGCACCATAAATACGTCGCTATAAGTAAGGTCAAACGCCGGCGACTGGTTCAGAAAACGCATCGGTGATCCCTTCGAGTTGGGCTCATTTTGAAGCCTCCTTATGCTACTGACTATGGATAATAATTCAGCGTCACCCCCAGTGTTGATGGTTCATGGTTGGGCTGGATCTTTTCAGCGAACTTGGCAGGAACCTGGGATTGAATCTCTGCTCAAAGAATCGGGTCGCACAGTAGTCGGTATTGATTTGCTTGGACACGGATTGGCTGAAAAACCACACGATCCAGCCGCTTATTCAGATTTATCTTTGCCAATTCGCAACGCTGCGAACGATCAAATAGTTGATGCTGTGGGTTTTTCTCTTGGCGCGATCGCCTTGCTACACGCCGCAACGATCAATCCGCAGATGTTCCGTAAATTGATCTTGGTTGGTATTGGTGACAATATTTTCGTGCCGCACAACCCAAATGATTCGGAAGTAATTATTTCGGGGATCGACGGCACTGCCGAAATTGACAATACGCTCGCCAGACAGTTTGGCAACTACGCCCGCCAAAGTGGCAATGACCTAGATGCATTGCGTGCGATGCTGCAAAGACCACGAGGCTCGACGTTCAGCAGAGATAACGCGCTGGCGATAAACGCAGAGGTTTTTTTGATTGTTGGTGATCGTGATTTCGTTTTGCCTGCCGATGAACTCGCGACCTCATTCAAAAATTCTAAATTTAAGTTGTTGAAAAATTGCGATCATTTTGCGTCGACTGAAAACTTTTCGTTTATTGACGCGATGCTCGACTTTTTCAAAAACTGAGCAACATGACTGAGCAGCATGACTAATCAACCCACACAGATTTTGAACGGCGATGCAGAATCGGGTATCAATCTCGCAATTCAAAATCTTCGCAACAATCTGCTTATTGGTCTACCAACTGAAACTGTCTATGGACTTGCCGCATTGGCATCAAGTCGCCTTGCAATAGCAAAAATATTCGAAGTCAAAGAACGACCTACAAACCACCCTTTGATTTTACATCTTGCTGGTTATGCAGACTTAGACAACTGGACTGTCAATGTTCCAGATTATGCCCGGACTCTTTGTCGCGCGATTTGGCCTGGCCCACTAACAGTCATTTTGCAACGCTCAAAAAATGTTTGTGACGAGATAACTGGCTCTCGTGAAACAGTCGCAGTTCGAGTGCCGAATCATCCTGTTGCTTTAAAATTACTAAATAGTCTCAACGACGGACTGGTGGCACCATCTGCAAATCGTTTCGGCAAAGTCAGCCCCACAACTGCGCAACATGTTGTGGACGATCTTGGTTCAGATGTTTCACTCGTACTAGATGGTGGTGTCTGTAGTGTCGGCGTCGAATCTACGATTTTGGATTGCACACTTTCGACTCCACAAATTTTGCGATACGGAGCCGTGACTGCAGAACAAATTAAGTCAATCTGTAAAATTGATGTCGATCTATCGACGGGCGAATCACGAGCCTCTGGAATGCTAGAAAAGCATTATGCACCAAAATGCCGTGTCGAACTTGCCGAAACTCCAGATCTGGCGCAGACGATTTTCAATTCGTCAATACAAAGTGGCCTAACAGCGAGCGTTTTAGATTATTCGAACGATGTAATCTTTTACGCCCAAGAGTTATACGCCAGTTTGCGGCGTGCTGATTCGCTCAACATCGATGTAGTCGTGGCTGTAATGCCACCAAACTATGGGTTAGGCGTCGCAATCAGAGACCGTTTGACCAAAGCATCAACAGCAACCCACTAATCGATGGCTAGTGCCCCTAGTTGCCAAATCCAGCTGTAGTCAATACCCTTGACGATTCCAAACCCATGGGTGGCAACATGCTGCCCTACTCCTAGGGGGAGAAAATAAATGAAAAAAGTTACAGCGAAACGCTTCAGCGCGCTTGTTGTCGGTCTCAGTCTTTTGGCTGCGGCTTGCGGCGGTTCCGATGCAGCAGAAGTTACAGAAGAGACAACTGCACCAGTCGAGACAGCAGCACCTGTTGTTGACGAGGCTGGCAGCGAGTTGGCAGGCATGAAGGGAACAACTCCACTTGTGGAGCTCACTTCAGAGTTCAAAGATGCAGTTAACGCATTTTGGACAGGAAAAGGCAACGAAGCACTTGTTGACTTCAACTACACGGCTGAGTCATTCGACGCAGTTTTGTTGATCGCACTTGCAGCAGAAGCAGCAGGCACAGATGGCAGCGCACTTGCTGACCAAATTGTTGCTGTTTCAAAAGAAGGCACAAAGTGCTCACCAGCAACTTGGGCTGATTGCATCGCGACAGTTAAAGCAAAGGGCGACGTTGACTTCGACGGATTCTCAGGACCAAACACAATGAACGGAAACGGCGAGCCTCTCGAGGCTTCGTACGGCATCCTTCAATTTGGTGCAGGCAACCGTCTTGATGACACGCTTACTACATACCAACTTGCAAATGCTCCAGAATCAGCAGTCTTGCCACTTGCAAAGACAGGCGTAGCCCGCAAGGGTAACGGTGTTCTTAAAATTGGTGGACTTCTTCCAGAAACTGGCAACCTTGCATTCCTTGGTGCTCCAATGATCGCCGGTGTTGAGTACGCAATTGACGTGCTTAACAAAAATGGCGGCGTACTTGGCAAGCCAGTTGAATACAGCGCAGGAGATTCCGGCGACACTTCAACTGACACAGCCAGCGTGACTGTAGATCGTTTGCTCAAAGAAGGTGTTGACGCCATTCTTGGTGCAGCATCATCTGGTGTATCACTCACAGTTATCGACAAGATCACTGCTGCCGGTGTTATTCAGTTCAGCCCAGCGAACACATCGCCAAAGTTGACTTCATACGCTGACAACGGTCTCTTCTTCCGCAACGCACCACCGGACGACCTCCAGGGTGCAGTTCTTGCAGAAATAATCGTTGCTGACGGCAACCAATCGGTTTACATCTTGGCGCTTGACGATGCTTATGGCACCGGCCTTGCCAACGTTGTAGAAGAGGTTCTCAAAGCTGCAGGTATCGAAGTTAAGGGCAAGAAGATCTACGATCCGAAGGCAACAACATTTGATGCTGAAGTAGGCGAAGTTGTGGCTGCTAACCCAGACGCAATCGTCTTGATCACATTCGATGAAGGCTCACGCATTCTCCGCACAATGGTGGAGAACGGTGTTGGACCAAGAGTGAAGAAGGTCTACGGTGTTGACGGAAACATTGGTAACGCACTCGGCGAGAACTTTGACGCTGGTAAGTAATCAATAATCCGCAATAACTATTAAGTTAAGGCCCCGGGCGAAAGCCCGGGGCCTTTTCATTTGCCTAAATATTTAAAACTTTGATCAACCGCCTGTTGAGCGGGCCAGAGTACCGAGATACAACTTGATCACGTTTGGATCAGAAAGTAGTTCTCGACCAGTGCCTGTGTAGGCATTCTTGCCTTGATCTAGAACATAGGCGCGATCTGCAACTTGCAGGCAGCGTCGAGCATTTTGCTCAACCATCAAAATCGCAATGCCCTCAGCGTTGATCTTCTTGCACTGAATAAAAACCTCATCTTGCAGAACTGGAGACAAACCAGCAGACGGCTCATCTAACAACAACAGTTTTGGCTCCATCATCAGTGCACGACCCATAGCCACCATTTGTCGTTCACCACCTGAAAGTGAGCCTGCCTTGACTGTGGCTCGCTCACGCAACCTGGGAAATAAAGCTGCTACGTATTCAAAGCGACTTTCAAACACGGTTGGCTTCAAAAAACAACCCATTTCGAGATTTTCAGTAACGGTCAAACTCGGAAATACATTTCTATTTTGCGGAACATAGCCAACACCAAGCTCGACAAGTTCATGTGCTCGGTGGCCGGTGATGTTTTTGTCGCCAAGCATCACGGTTCCTGAACGCATAGAACACTCGCCCAGAATCGCCTTTAACACTGTCGACTTTCCGGCACCATTCGGACCGATAATCCCGACGAATTCTCCCGACGAGACCGTGATGTTGCAACCGTTCAAGATGTTGACCTCGGGTATATAGCCGGCAACCATTTCGTGCACATTAAGAACATTGCTTGAATTCAAGTTTCTCATGCTTGCCTATCCAACAAAGACTTGCCTTGATTGCTCCCGAGATACGCCTCAATGACTCTTGGATTAGAACCAATCTGCTCTGGTGTGCCTTCGGCGATGATCATTCCTTCTGCCATAACGATCACCCAGTCAGCGACGTCATTGACCATGTCCATGTCGTGTTCGACAAATAAGACCGTCATTCCGTCGTCGCGCAAACCCCTGATGTGCTCATTAAGACTTTGCTTCAAAGCCGGGTTCACACCCGCCATTGGCTCATCAAGCATCACAAGTTTCGGCTCAGTCATTAGTGCACGGGCCATTTCTAAAAGTTTGCGTTGTCCACCTGAAAGAGTGCCTGCATATTCGCTGCGCATGTGATCCATTTTGAAACGTTTTAGTAATGCGTCGGCGCGAGCCTCAATTCTTGCTTCTTGTGTCTTCCAAAGAAACGGGAACAAACCATTCCACCATTTTTCTCCAGTTTGATGGGTCGCACCAAGTTTCATATTTTCAATAACTGACATTTTCGTAAGACTCTTTGTCAGTTGAAAAGTGCGCACCATACCCATGCTCGCCGTCTTGTGTGCAACAACACGACTCATGTTGTGTCCGTCAAATCTCCACTCGCCTACATCGGGTGTGTCAAAGCCAGACAACAGGTTGAAAAGCGTTGTTTTGCCGGCACCGTTTGGCCCGATCAAAGCAGTAATCGAACCTCGTTGAACTTCGATGTGTTTGACATCAACTGCAACGATGCCACCGAAGTGTCGGCGGATACCATCTGCGGTCAGAATTGCATCGGGCTTTTTGACACCAGCGATAGATTCAACGCCGCTCAATGCATTGCGCGCCTTCGTGGCAAGATCACCGTATATGCGATCAGCGACCATCGAGAGCCATCTCAGTCCTGTTGCCAAACAATCCTTGTGGTCGAAACGTCATTAAGAGCATTAGCCCAAGTCCAACGAACATGTAGTTCACAGCACCAACTTGCGTACTTTGAATAACGGTGAAATCACCAAAACGTAATGGACCATTTCGAGTTAATTCGCGCAAGACGTTGTCAGAAAACACGAAGATCACCCAGAACAACATCGCGCCAACAACCGAACCTGCGACTTTCGCAAGACCACCAAGCACCAGTGCTGTCAAAATATAAAAAGTTACATCGCGACTGTAATTATCAGGTTGCACTGAACCCCGATCGAGCGCCAAGATCATGCCGGCGAACATGCCAATGATTCCACCGATAACCAGTGATTGCATTTTGTATGCATAAACGTTCTTGCCAAGGCTTCGAACTGCATCTTCGTCTTCACGGATACCTTTGATAACACGACCCCAAGGGCTGCGCATCAATTGCCAAACCAAGAATGAAAATATCGCAACGAGGGTCCAGCCAACCAAAACTGTGATCAAGGTATAACCACTGAATTGAAACGGCGCAAAGCCGTATGTCTTCCCTGGCTCAAATGGATTTAGCTCACGATATTCGCGACTGAAGTTGCTGATCCCTTCTGTGCCGCCAAAAATGTTACGCAACTTGACTGATCTCACAAAAAGGCGCACAATTTCGGCCGTGGCGATTGTGACGATAGCCAAATAGTCGGCGCGCAAGCGAAGGGTTGGAACACCGACAATCAGCGCAAGAATAATGACAAATAAAATACCAATCGGTATGCCCCACCAAAGACCAATGCCGAAATATTGTGCAGTCATACCCAAACCATAAGAACCGCACGCCATGAATGCGGCTTGTCCAAAATTGACCAAACCGGTGTAACCAAACTGAATATTCAGTCCCAATGCCGCCACTGCGAAATAAATTGCGTCGACGCCAACACACGCGCGGATTGTATTTTGAATGATCTGGTTCCAATCCATATCAACCAACCCTCTGACTCTTGCCGAGAATGCCTTGCGGACGAACAATTAAGACAACAATCAGAATAAATAATGCTGGCGCCGCCTTCAATTCGCTCGGGAAGTAGAGAGAAGACATCTCGACAAAGATTCCAATGAAAATACCACCAATTAGAGCGCCAAAAGCCGAACCAAGACCGCCGAGCGTGATTGCGGCAAACATCAAAAATATTAAATCAGAACCCATCGAGAAACTAACTTGCTCGTCAAGCCCCCTAAAAATTCCACCTGTCGCTGCCAATGCTCCACCTGCAAACCAAACGATCTTGATAACTTTTCGGGTGTCGATTCCGGTTGCCGACGCCAACTGAACATTGTCGCTTACTGCTCGTATCGCCTTGCCAAGTCGTGAGCGCTGAAGAAATAATGCGATGCTGACTAAAATTATAATTCCGAGAATCGCCGTCGTTAGATCCCTAGGAGTAATACCAATCGGTCCTAACTCAAGGTTGACCTGCTTTGAGTAACTCGAAAGTTGTTTAGTTCGACCACCAAATTTGAACAAATAAATGTTGCGTAACATAATTGAAAGACCGACGGTTACGACCAGTTGCGAGATTAACCCAATTCCACGTTTATTAAGTCTGGCGAATATAACCCAATTAAACGCCAAGCCGAACAAGCCACCTAAGACGATCACTACGGGACCAGATATCAAAATTGGAATCTCGAGAGTCACATTGAGAAAAAATGCGATCATCCCACCAAATGTGACCATTTCACCATGCGCAAAATTCGTCAAGCCTGTGGTGCCAAAAACCAACGAAAGTCCAACTGCGCACATCGCAATAATTAATCCGAGTCGAATACCGTCTGAAAGACGTTGCAAAATTCGCTCTATTGACGATGCACCAGCCTCAGCCCCCTGACCAGTAAAAAACGTGACTCTTTTGTTATTTGTGGTGAATAAGTCTTGGTTGATGAACACTTTTTGTTTTGTTGCGTCTATCAGCACCAATCCGTCGGGCAAAGTTGAAATGTCAATTTCAATTACATAATCATCTCGACTCGGAACCGGAATTTTGCCCAAACCATCTGCGCTCGTTATTGCCTCACCAATTAGGGTGCCATCGGCCTTCGTCACTTTTATGGCCACTCCCTCCAGTGGTGCTCGACTTGTTGAGCCTCCGATAAGGGTTTGGTTTTGAACACTTGCAATGATAGAAAAATCACCATCCTCGGCTGCTTTCGCTGAGCCAGAGATGAAACCAATTCCTGCGATGCAAGAGCAGAGTAACGTCAAAAATACCTTCAACCAAAAGTGACTGACGATTTGACGATCCTGAAGTAACATGTGTCTAACTAGTCAAGCACAGACGATGCCTGCCTAGGAAGTCTCGATTGCCAGTAGAGGCTCAGCGCAGACAACCAAACAACTACCGATGTGGCGACATGTACAGCAACTAGATACACAGGTATCCCGGCGA
>BJGF01000043.1 GCA_014190295.1 Actinomycetes bacterium
TGTTCTCAAATCTGTTGGCATTGAAGTTCGAAAGCAAATGCCAGAGGGTGCATTTTTGGAATTATTCGTCGTAGTCGACAAAGATTGGCAACATCGTGCTGATCGCGTCGAACGCCTTGGCTATTAAAACTTTTAGTTATCAACCAGTTCCATCTAGAAGTAGTGAGAGATAGTCTTCGAAACTTACTGGAGTGCCAGGTTTGGCAAGGTCGCCACGCCCGCGCGGTATTGCAATTTGACTGCCTTCGATACTCAACACGACTTGTCCGACTCCTGGGCGGCTCGTGAAAGTAAGAACCAGTTGCGCGATGGCGAGCCGTTGGTCAATTGGTGAGAGACCATCAAGAAGTTCGGCGCCAGCGTCAATATTTGCAATACCTTTTGAAACATCGATCGTTGCTGTAAGTCTCGCCGATAATGCACTTCGCAATCCGAGACCTGCATCTCCAATTGGTGGCCCGGCAATCAACGCAGCAAGAACTTGATTTGTCGTCGCGGGACTGGCAATTTGAATTTTCGTTGCGAGCACACGATTGGCTGTGATGAAATAAAGTTCTACAGTTTCGTTGAGTATTTCTGGAGTTGTTTCACCAGTGTCCGCGCCTGGCATCGACTGGTCGAGCGGCAAAGTTGTAGATGTAGTCGTGGTCGACGAAGTTGTAGTGGTGGCATTAAGTTCGAAAGGAATGTTTGCATCGGCTATTTTTGTGAACTCATTCGTGCTTGGAACACCGCAAGAACTCAGCAATAGCAATGCAACCGATGCGATGACAGCTTGAACAGTGAAAATCTTAGATTTCATAACATTGCGACGGTCTCTGAGTCGGCTGGTGTTTTTCGGGCGATTGAAACGATAAATCTGGCGCCACCGGCGCTGTTTGTTTCGACCCACGCCTTGCCTCCGAGAGCATGTGCGTGTTCTTGAACAATAGCCAGACCTAATCCGCTGCCAGTGCTATTTCGTGAAGCGGTTCCGCGTGCGAATCTTTCGAAGATGCGCTCGCGTTCGCTCTGTGCAACACCCGCACCCGCGTCTTCGATAATTATTCGCAATTCAGTGGCGTCACCGGTAATTGAAATTGAAGTAGCACCACCAGCATGATCACGTGCGTTTTCTAGAAGATTGAGAACTATGCGTTCGACTCGTCGACGGTCTAGAGATGTTTCGTCGGCGATACCGAGAGTTGATGTATAAGGCACTTCGCTGAACCCGTGTCGCTGAGCGACCCGTTGAACAAGATTTGCAAGATTCACAGTTTCGTCTTGGGCTGTTCCTGCTCCTGCGTCTAATCGTGAGAGCTCCAAGAGATCCAACACAGTGCGATCAAAACGGCGAACCTGTGTCGCCACAATGTCGAAGGCTTGTTGATTGCGCTCACTTAACTCACCGCGTCGTGCCTGCAGAACCTCAATAGCCGCAGCCAATGCCGTGACCGGAGATCTCAATTCATGGCTGACGTCACTGGCAAATCGGGTTTCGCGCTGAATACGACTTTGAACTGCATCAACCATGTTGTTGAATGAGGTGGCAAGTAACGCCAGTTCAGGGTCGCGCTCTTCTGCAAGTCGAACATCTAATCCGCCGGAAGCAATATCAGTTGCCACCGAGGTGACACGACGCAGTGGTCGCAACACGCTATTACTGATGCTGAAGCCCAGTAGGCCAGCGGCAAACGTTATTAATAAAACGCCAAAACTTAGAGTTGTGCGGATAGTTGTCAGTGTTCGTTGCACATCAGTAAGTGGAAATGCCTCGAAATAGTGTGCATTAATCGCCGCAATATTTATTCCAAGTGCCTCATATGGTTCGCCATTGAATTGAAATCTTTGACGTCCGGTGACACCAGAGAGAGTCTTGCTGACGAGATCTACAGGAAGATTCGATTGTGTGAAACGCAACGGCTCTTGTGGATAAAATGATTCGTCGTCAGAAAAATGCAAAACGGCGTAACCGCCACGCTCGCTGCGAATATTGGTCATTAAGTCACCAGCATCACCGCGGTTTGATTCGACTACTGTGCGCACAAGTTGCGCGTTATTGAATGCTTGTCTCGTAGCAACCTCGGTTCGTTGATCCAACAGATAAGCACGAGTAGATGCGTAGGTAACGATGCTCAGTGCGAGCGCAGCAGCAAATGATGCGAGGCTGAAGTACAAAACCATGCGACCGCGAAGTCCACGCCAATTTTTTAGACCAGCAATCGTGAGTGCGCCTTTGCGACCACCGGTTAGCAGGGTTTTTATTTGCACGGCTTAATCATTGCGGGATTTTTAGAAACCCCCACCGACGGGAGTCAAGGGGGAGCATGACATCCCGCCGGTGTGTTGAGATAATGATGCCCACGATTTATGACGGAATCTGCCTAAAACTGTGCTTTTTAGGTAACAATCTCAATCTTTGGGGCAGAATATGACCCTGTGCAGAAGCTTTTATTTATTGAGGACGATCATCACATTCGTGCTGCGCTGCGTCTCGCATTAGAAGACGAAGGTTATGAAGTAATTGAGGCAGCCGATGGCACGACGGGTTTGGCCGCATTTGACGCCAACATCGTCGAATTGGTGTTGCTCGACCTGCGTTTACCAGACATGTCAGGTTTCGACGTCTGTCGAATATTGCGCACAAAAAGTTTGGTTCCAATCATTATGGTGACGGCGCAAACAGATACACATGATTTAGTCGCGGGGCTTGAAGCGGGTGCCGATGATTACGTAACTAAGCCGGTAATTGCCAAGGAACTTGCAGCAAGAATACGAGCGTCATTGCGGCGTACCACTTTGCAAGTGACGTCAGTTACGAATACCGATAAAATTTTGGTTCGAGATATCGAACTGCGCAGTCAGCAAGGAATAGTTTTGAAAGCAGGTGTTGAATTGCCTCTGACCAAAACCGAATATCGATTGTTGCAAACGTTTATGGAGAATCAAAATAATGTTCTCTCGAGAGATCAACTTTTGGAACTTGTTTGGGGTTATGAATATCTTGGAGACAGTCGATTAGTTGATGCACACATTCATCGTCTTCGAGTCAAGATAGAGGATTCACCGGACGACCCAAAGATGATCGTGACGGTTCGTGGAATGGGTTATCGCTTACTGACCGCATAGCGCAAAAATTCTTGCGCGCGTGAGTTGCTGTTGGTGAACTCCATTGGTGGCAACATCGCAACAATTGATTTTCCATAGCCTTTTGTAACCAGCCGCGGATCTAAAACTGCCACGACGCCTAAATCAGTTTGCGTTCGAATCAGGCGACCCGATGCTTGGGCAAGTTTCGTGGCAACGATGGGGATGTCAATTGCCGTAAATGCTGATTTTCCGTGAACTTCGCGGCGCGCGCTCATCAATGGATCTGTCGGAACCGGAAACGGTAGGCGATCGATTATCACGAGACTGAGTGTTGAACCTGGAACATCGACCCCCTGAAAGAAACTTTGTGTTGCGAATAAACAAGTTGACTCGCTGTTGGCGAAATTGCGTAGCAACTCCATCTTTGGTAAATCATCCTGCTTAAGTATTTCGAAATCAAGTCGGTGATTAAGGTCGTCGTAAGCGGCGTTTAGTCTGGCGTAACTCGTGAAGAGCGCGAGGGTGCGACCCCCAGCCGCATTGATTAGTTGTTCGATTTCGTCATGAACTGCTTTATCACGATTGCCTTGTGCTGGGTCGGGAAGGTGCGAAGCACAGTAGAGCAAAGCATTGCGTTCATAATCGAAGGGGCTGGCGACATTATGGACATCGAATTTTTCTGGGGGTAGTCCGATTCGTTCTGGAAGATTGGTTGGGATAGTTGCGCTCGTCAAAATCGCCGTGCGTTGTGACCAAACAGCAGCATTAAGCGTCGCGCCAACGTTCAGAGGTTGCATTTCGAGTGAGCATCGTTCAGATGTGCCCGATACATAAGCCACGTAACCCGCTCGATCTTGTAATGCAAGATCTAAATCAGTCACAAAGCGGGTGCATAGAGATTGAGCCCGAAGTTTGCGTTGCTTGGCTGATTCGTCGTTGGTAGTTATTGTTCGCAGAGCTTCAAGTGCTTCGTTAGCGCGCCCGCGCAATTCGATCAATGTGTCACGAGTCTCGCTGTTTAGTGGCAGTGCGACCCTCTTATTAACTAAAGGTGAAAGTTCGTCGCGGAGTCTGCTTGCACTTTTTGCAAAGCCACCAGCCAGCGCATCATCGCGAATAATCACGCGCATCGCAGAGGCGAGATTAGTTATTCGACCAGGACTAATTTCGAGTCCTGTCGAGTCGCTGACTACATCTTCGAGTTCGTGGGCCTCGTCGAAAATTACGACATCATGTTCTCCGATGATCGTGCCTTCCGTGACGATGTCGAGTGCGTAGAGCCAGCCATTTACAACCACGATGTCTGATGTCTGACTCTGCGCACGAGCCTTCTCTGCGAAACATGACTCACCCTTTGGACAGCGCGCCGCGCCAGGGCATTCTTCGCTTGTCACGCTGACCATTGACCAAGCCTGACGCTGGGGTTGCCAACTCAATTCACCTTCGTCACCAGTCTCCGTAGTTTGTGACCACTCGACGAGTTTTTTGACGTCGGATTTTGTTTTAGGCGAAATATCGTCAAGTTCGAGGCGTGATTGTGCTTTGTCGGCGAGTTCGGCGATTCGTTGCCGACATAAATAATTGCTTCGGCCTTTAAGCACTGTCCAAGTGAGCGGATGCTCAAGGGAGTCGTTAAGTGCCTTGGCAAGCAACGGCAGGTCGTTTTGCGAAAGTTGATCTTGCAATGCTTTGGTCACCGTTGAAACAACTACTCGATGACCCGAAGTAACTGCCGGCACCAAGTAGCCCAGTGTTTTGCCGGTGCCGGTTCCTGCTTGCACAATTAAATGTCGGTTGTTGCGCAGAGCACGTCCAACGAGAATCGCCATTTCGTCTTGACCCTGTCGCTCTTCTGAGTTTTGAATCTGGCTTGTGACGCGATGAAGCGCGTCAAGAATTTGTTGATCAGCAGCGTTAGTTGGCATTAACTTCTTTCGTGTTTTAGATTGATGATCAGTTCTTGACTAACGAAATTGCGGCATCAAGTTCGACTGCGTCAAAATCTGGCCAGGTGCGTTCGGTGAAATAAATCTGGGCACCTGCAATTTGCCACAACATAAAGTTAGAGATTCGAGATTCACCAGATGTGCGAACCAAGACATCAACCGGCGGAAGTGAAGAGTCATAAAGATGTCCAGCCAAATTGTGCGTGGTTAATTCTTGTCCACTTTTGACCAAGTTTTGTGCCGCACGAGTAAGTTCGGCACGCGAACCGTAGTCAAAGGCGACCGTCAGAATTAAACCGGTGTTGCCCGAAGTATCTTCAATGGCTTTTCTGATCGCCCGTTGAACATATAAAGGTGTTCTGGCGCCTGGTTCATCGAAAGGACGGCCTATCCAATTAACGCGGACATTGTTCTCGTTGAGTTCTTTGACTCGGCCGAATAATTTTTTATGTAATCCCAAAATATGTCGAACCTCGGCCCGCGGGCGTACCCAGTTCTCGGTAGAAAAACCGAAAACGGTCAGATGGCTGATTTCACGTTTTGCGGCGGCACGCACAACATCAGACAAAGACTCTTCGCCTGCTGTATGCCCGGCAGTACGTGGCAAGCCACGTCTTCGCGCCCAACGACCGTTGCCGTCCATGATGCAAGCGACGTGCAAACGCTTTGGTTCCATTCGTTTAACGCTACTAACTAAAAGGTAGGTCATTGGGAGTCACTCGAAAGTGAGAGAATAGAACAATGGTCAAGGCTTCGCACGATTCGACTGGTGACTTGGCGCATGTTCTTGTGTGTGCAGGATCAATTGCGCAGTGGCTAGAGACAACACCAACGCAATGGAGGGTGCAGATTGATGCGTTGATTCGTGCAGTTGGTGGAGTGGGCGTTCGTTGGTTGACTATTTGTCCTGCTGCTGGCGTGAGTTCAGCCGATGATCGAACCGCGATCTGTGAAGCAATTATCGAGTCGCGCGGTGGTCACAGATCTGGCGACCGGGTTTCAGTAATTGCCGATGAGGGATTGTTGGTCGTTGTTGACTCTTGTGCCGACGGTCAACAGCGACTTGTTAATGCGATTGCACAACTCAGCACTAATCAGGTCATTGATGAGGCGAAACTTGCGGCAACTTTATTGTCGCCAGCATCGGGTGAGCCAGATTTGGTTTTAGTTTTGGGTTCGCCGACAAAGATTCCTGAATCGCTCGTCTGGGAACTTGCGTATAGCGAACTCGTATTTTTGGATGTGCCGTGGTTGCGCTGCGATGTCGAACATATTCAAATGGCAATCGGTGACTTTCAACGACGTGATCGCCGTTTCGGTGGTGTTGATTCGTGAGCCTGTACCGCGATAAGGCTGTCGTGTTGCGCACCTACGACTTGCGTGAAGCAGATCGAATAATCGTGATGATGACCGAGAACCACGGCAAGGTTCGTGCGGTTGCAAAAGGTGTTCGTAAAACTTTTTCGAAATTTGGCGCTCGACTTGAACCCCTGAGTCATATCGATGTTTTGTTGTCAACATCCGGAAAAGACTTGGACATTGTCAGTCAGGTAGATCTGGTTAGTTCGGCCCGCGGGTTGTATACCGATTTGGATCGGTTGACTCGCGGATTGGCGATGCTTGAAGCGGTAGACCAACTGGGTATGGACAGAGAGCCGACGGTACATCTATACAAAATGTTGGTCGGTGCGTTGAGTTGGTTGTCAGAAAATGATTCGCAATTAGTCTTGGCGGCTTTCTATTTTAAATTGCTGGTCGTTGAGGGCGTTGGAGCCCATGTCGACTCATGCGTGGGTTGTGGTACCGACAGTTCTGAATTAGTCGCGTTTGATTTATTTAGAGGCGGGGGTCAATGTCAAAATTGCCGAACAGGCACCACGCTTTCTGCTGAAGCGTTCGGTCTCATTGGCAATATTGTTGGCGGGCAGTTAAATATCGCCTTGGCTTCACCAGAGAGTGCGGCAACGCGTGAAGTCTCAGATCTAGCAACTCGATGCATGGAGCATCACCTTGAGCGAAAGTTACGATCGGTCTCTGTCTTCGAACATCCTGAACGCTAAACGGGGTCGATTTGTAATAGTCTGAACGGGTGCCAGCGAAAGATCTCGATCAAATAGTCAATCTATGCAAACGGCGCGGATTCGTATATCCGAGTGGTGAAATTTACGGTGGGTTTCGTTCGTCGTACGATTATGGTCCGCTCGGGTCACTAATGCTCAGAAACGTCAAAGATGCCTGGGTTCGGGCGATGGTTCAACAGCGAGACGACGTCGTATTGATTGATGCGGCTATTCTTGGTGCTCCGCAAGTTTTTGAAGCCAGTGGCCATCTCAGCAACTTCAGTGATCCGCTAGTTGATTGCACCGTTTGTAAGAAGCGTTTTCGCGAAGATCAACTTGACGACCGTGACTGTCCAGAGTCGAAGAAAGGTTGCACGTTTACGGCTGCTCGGGCGTTCAACTTGATGTTTCAAACTCAGGCAGGCCCGGTTGAAGGCGAGGGTGCGACTGTTTATTTGCGACCAGAAACTGCTCAAGGAATGTTCGTTAATTTTGCCAATGTTTTGCAGACCAGTCGCAAGAAGCCACCGTTTGGAATCGCCCAAGTTGGAAAAAGTTTCAGGAACGAAATCACACCTGGAAACTTCATCTTTCGCACGCGTGAGTTCGAGCAAATGGAACTCGAGTTCTTCGTACCACCGAGCGAGAGTGCGCAATGGTATGACTATTGGTGTAAGTCACGGATGCAGTGGTACATCGATCTGGGTATACCTGCCGAGATGTTGCGTCTGCGCGAACACGACAAAAACGAATTGTCTCATTATTCTGCTGGCACAAGCGATATTGAATTTAAGTTTCCATGGGGTTGGGGCGAACTAGAAGGAATTGCACAGCGCACCGATTTCGATCTCAAGAAACATGCCGAACATTCTCGACAGAAACTTGAATATTTCGACCAGACAACCAATGAGCGTTACGTGCCGTATGTCGTTGAACCAGCGGCTGGTGCAAATCGCACGATGGCGGCGTTCTTATTGGCGGCTTACGACGAAGACGTAGTCAATGACGAGCCACGCACGGTGTTGAGACTTCATCCGAGACTTGCGCCGTATCAAATTGCAGTTTTGCCATTGTCGAAAAAAGACACGCTGATGCCGTTGGCTAAGAAGATTCACACGATGTTGGGTGCTCGTTATATGTGCGACTTTGATGAGACTCAAGCGATTGGTCGTCGGTATCGTCGACAAGACGAAATTGGCACTCCATATTGCGTAACTGTCGACTTTGATTCGCTCGAAGATGACTCGGTGACCATTCGTGAGCGTGACACGACAGCGCAGAGCCGTGTCAAGATAGATTCGCTTGTCGCAGAAATGTCACAAAGACTCGGTTACTAAATAAAACACAAACAAAACAGGAGAGATTATGTCCAAGGTCGCGGTAGTAGTTAAATTAAAAATTAAAGAAGGTCAGCGTGACGCAATGACCAAGGCTGTGATGCCGGGCATTGAAACTGCAAAAACCGAGATAGGTACGCAGTTTTATGCTTTCCATCATGATGCCGTCGAGCCGAACACGGTTTGGTTTTACGAGCTTTACGCAGATCAAAACGCAGCCAATTTACACATGGGTTCTGATGCGTTTAAAAATTGGTCAAAGACTCTCGCGCCATTTGTTGATGGAGCACCAGAGTTTTCATTTTTAACGCCGATAGGTGGCAAGGGAATCTAATTCTTGTACCTCGACGAGATACTTGCGCAACATCGAGAATTGGCGGGGCGGGACGAACGCAATTTAAATTCACTGATTAATGATGCTGCGGCTTTGCCCCGCGCACGCGGATTCGAGTCACAACTACGTCGAGAGTCAGCGACGAAATTAGCGGTAATTGCAGAAATCAAACGTCGATCACCCTCGCGCGGGGCGTTAAACCCAGATTTAGTTGCATCAGATGTCGCAACCCAATATTCGTTAGGCGGTGCAAGTTGTTTGTCGGTTTTGACCGACGAACATTTTTTTGGTGGATCAGTTACTGATTTGCAAAGTGCCCGCACGGCGATAGATCTTCCTGTTTTGCGCAAAGATTTCACGGTGTCGCTAAACGATGTTTGTGATGCGCGATTGATGGGTGCGGATTGCGTTCTGCTCATTGTTGCGGCGCTGAGCCTTCACGAAATTACTGAGTTTAAAAAATTAGCTGACGAACTGAGTCTTGACGTGCTTGTCGAAGTGCATGACGAACCTGAACTTGAAATCGCCCTCAAAATCGGGGCAACTTTAATTGGTGTAAATCAACGCGACCTAGTGACTTTTGAAGTAGACCATGATCGCGCCGTGCGTATGGCCGGAAAAATACCGAGCAATGTAGTGAGCGTCGCTGAATCTGGTGTACGAGGTAGGTCGGATGCACAGAACTTGCGCAATGCGGGATACAACGCCGTCTTGGTCGGCGAATCTTTGGTGACAGCCAAAAATATTGCTACTGCAGTTGGCGATCTGCGCGTTTAATAGGCAAGTTGCCAGCAGACCTGCAACTACTATCTTTATATGTTCGTAAAAATCTGCGGAATAACAAATGAACAAGATGCTCTTCTTGCAGTCGCTTTAGGCGCAGATGCACTCGGGTTTGTTTTTGCACCATCACCGAGACAAGTTGCCGCACAGCGCGTGCGCGAAATAGTTCGACGATTGCCCCAAGATATTCTGACGGTTGGTGTGTTTCGCGATGAACATCCACAGCGAGTAATCGAAACAATGCGTGAAGCTGGTTTGGTCGGTGTGCAACTTCACGGTCATGAATCTGCTCGAACTGTCGCCGAAGTGATGGTGGACATCAAATGGGTGATTAAATCGGTCGTCGCTGGATCTGTTGAGGCGCGACACGCTGATGATTTTCCGACCGGAATTGTGATCGTTGATTCGGCTACACCTGGTACTGGAACCGGCTACGACTTTGATTTAGTAAATGAGATTCCTGACACGATGCGGGTAATTCTCTCTGGTGGTTTAACCCCAGAGAATGTTGTCCATGCCGTACGAACCGTGGTGCCTTGGGGGGTGGATGTTTCTTCGGGCGTCGAAAAATCGCCGGGCTACAAAGATCCAATCAAGATGAAACACTTCATCACGAATGCACGTTCTGTTCAAACTGATGAGTTGCTTGAAGAACGGTCGGCAAATAGTTCGAAAAATTCTGAACCTTATAATTGGCAGGACGAAGCGCGGTGAGCGCTTGTATGTTAGTTAGGTGACCATAGACAGGACGGTTCCGCGAGAGTTGCTGAAGCCCGGCGCCGATGGCAGATTCGGTGAATTCGGTGGAAGATTTGTCCCCGAAACTTTGGTGCCCGCGTGTGAAGAGTTAGAAAAAGCATTTGACCTAGCGTGGAACGATTCTCTGTTTAGAACAGAACTTTCTGATCTGCTTCGCGAATATGCTGGCCGACCTTCGATTCTCACCGAGTGTCATAACCTCGGGCGACAATTAGGCATTCGTTTGATTCTCAAACGAGAAGATTTGAATCACACTGGCTCGCACAAAATAAACAGCGTGCTTGGTCAGGGATTGCTGGCAAAAAAAATGGGCAAGAAGCGAATCATCGCCGAGACTGGAGCAGGCCAACATGGTGTCGCTGCGGCGACGGCGGCGGCGCTGCTTGGTCTTGAGTGCAAGGTTTACATGGGTGCCGTTGATGTCGAGCGTCAATCATTGAATGTTTTTCGGATGAAACTTCTCGGTGCGGAAGTTGAAGCGGTCAATTCTGGTAGTCGAACGCTAAAAGATGCCGTCAACGAAGCAATGCGCGATTGGGTTGCGAGCGTTGAATCGAGTTACTACGCAATCGGTTCGGTAATGGGTCCGCATCCGTATCCATTTATGGTTCGTCAATTTCAAAGCGTGATCGGACAAGAGGCTCGCCAACAATTTCGCGCAATATGCGATGGCAAAGATCCAGATCTTGTTGTTGCGTGCGTCGGTGGCGGTTCTAATGCAATGGGTATTTTTTCTGGGTTCATTGACGCAGACACACGACTAATCGGTGTTGAGCCTGCGGGTGGTGCAGCAGTTGGACGCGGAGTGCCGGGTGTGGTGCACGGAATGAAAAGTTATTTGATGCAAGATGAACACGGCCAAGTTCAAGAGGCGCATTCAATCAGTGCTGGGCTCGATTACCCAGGTGTTGGCCCAGAACATTCATATTTGGCATCGGTCGGGCGAGCAGAATATCCAAGTGTTAATGACGACGAAGTAATCGCTGGCTTTGCGTTATTGGCGCGCAGCGAAGGAATCATCCCGGCACTCGAGTGCGCACACGCGGTTGCATGGATCACCAAAGAGGCACCAAAGATTCAGGGTCAAACTGTTTTGATGAACTTGTCTGGTCGTGGCGACAAAGACGTTGCACAGATGATGACAATTTTGGGTGAGTCGCTAGGTAAATAAATTGGATACCTCAAAATTCGGTGTGCTCGAAACAAAATTGCGAAGTTCACGCGCCGAATCGCACAAAATTCTTGTTCCTTATATAACAGGTGGATTGACGGGCTGGATAGACGCAATCCGTTATGCGGCGGCAAATGGCGCGGATGCAGTTGAAATCGGCATTCCGTTTAGCGACCCAGTCATGGACGGGCCGATTATCCAGCAGGCATCCGAAAAAGCTTTGCGCGATGGAGCAACTCCGACTTCGATTTTTCATGAACTCCGCACTGTCGATGTACAAATTCCATTAATTGTGATGTGCTATTACAACACGGTGTTTCGTGCCGGACATGAACGCTTTGCAAATTCATTGCGCGACGCAGGAGTGGTCGCAGCGATAGTTCCTGATCTTCCACTCGAAGAATCGCGTGAATGGTGTGAGGCTGCCGACAAAACAGGTATCGAAACGATCATGTTGGCGGCTCCTACTGCGCCAGATGATCGACTGCCGCGAGTGGTTGCCCGCGCACGAGGATTTGTTTATGCAGTTGGTTTACTTGGGGTGACCGGCGAACGTTCTGAATTAGCGTCAACTGCAATTTCGATGGCGACGCGATTAAAGAAGATCACCGAGGTGCCGGTTCTTGTTGGTGTCGGTGTTTCAAATGCTCAACAGGCACAACAAGCGTGTGCAGTTGCAGATGGTGTAATTCAAGGTGCATCAGTTGTGCGTCGGCTTTTAGATCAGGGGCCAGATTCGGTGGGGCAATACGTGGCCGAAGTGCGTGCTGCAATTGACAACTCGGTAGTTTCCTAACGCTAAATTATGAAAGTGCCCGAATTTCCAACGCCGTCGTCGCTGATTCCGCATCGCCCACCGTTTTTGTTTGTGGATCAGATCACGGCATTAGATCCTGGACAGAGCGCAAGTGGTTTGTGGCATTTGACCGGAGACGAATCATTCTTCGCCGGGCATTTTGTTGGACGCGCAACTTTGCCCGGAGTGTTGATGTGTGAAGCTATTGCTCAGGTTGGTGCGATAGCGATTCTCAGCGATGAAAAGTTTAAAAATAAGTTGCCACTTTTCGGCGGCATCGACTCGGCACGCTTCAGACGGCAAGTTGTACCTGGTGACACACTTGAAATGACGATGACACTTACGAAAATGTCGGCACGGGCGGGCAAAGGTTCGGGTGTCGCGACTGTCAACGGTGAAGTTGCTTGCGAGTGCGAACTATTTTTTGTCGTAGTCGAGTCGTAAGATTTTAATTCGCGTATGGCGCGATAATTATTGAACCGTTATGTCCACCGAATCCAAAATTATTTGAAATTGTCGGGCCAGGCTGCCACTGTCTTGCGACACCCGTAACTATGTCGACCGTCATGTCTGGGTCAATGACTGTTGTATTTGCAGTTGGTGGTATCAACTTATGTTCGAAAGAAAGTAAAACCGCTGCGGCTTCGAGTGCACCTGCAGCACCAAGTGGGTGACCAGTCACACCCTTGATTGATGTCATTGGTGGAGGTGTAGCGCCGAAAACTTTCATGACTGCTTGCGCTTCGGCGGCGTCATTGAGTGGGGTAGACGTTCCGTGGGCGTTGACTTGTTTGATGTCGCCGGGCAATAATCCTGCATCAGTTAGCGCAAGTTGCATGCAAGCAGCCGCGCCAGTGCCGCCTGGCGATGGGGCAGTGATGTGGTGAGCATCTGCATTGCTGCCAGCACCAAGAATTTCACCGTAGATAGTCGCGCCCCTTTTAATTGCCAAGTCGAGACGTTCGAGCACGAATACTGCGGCACCCTCACCGAAGATGAAACCATCTCGAGTTGCATCAAATGGTTTGCTGACCATGGTTGTGGATAGCGCGGTCATGTTCACAAAACCAGCAACCGCCGTTATTGTCGCAGCCGATTCAGATCCACCCGAAATAACGGCATCACAACGTCCCCACGCGATTTGTCTCGCGGCGTAACCCAATGCATGAGTTGCTGCGGCGCATGCTGTACAAATTGTTTCGGCCGGGCCTTGAAAACCGTAGCGCATCGAAATTGCCGCACCCGACGCGTTGGACATCATCATCGGAACCAAAAATGGTGAGACACGTCGTTCGCCTTTTTCGACACGAACAACAACTTGATCTTCAAGCGTGCGCAACCCGCCGATGCCTGTGCCAAATATTGTGCCGATGCGCGCGTGGTCATAAGGCAGATCGCCGGATTGTTCGAGAGCCTCTTTGGCTGCCGCTAACGCGTATTGCTCGCAACGATCAGATCGACGCATTTCTTTTGGTCCTGCGAAATATGGGGATGCATCCCAGTTTTCGATTACGACTGTGTGCGAGCCACTTAGACCAGGACCAAGAAGTCCCTTCCAGAAATTTTGCTTGCCAATGCCACACGGCGCAACAACACCGTAACCAGTAATTGCAACTCGGTGTCCAGCGCCTTGCATTAAGTCAGCGCTTCAGATCGTCAGGAGACTTTCGAAGTCACGAGATTGAATGCTTTGCCGACCGTGTCGACACCTTCAAGATCGCTCTCCGGCACAGAAATGCCGAACTCTTCTTCGAGTGCCATCACGAATTCGACGAGATCCAGACTGTCTGAGCCAAGATCTTCTTTGAATTTGGCTTCAAGCGTGACTTTTGTGGCGTCGACAGCCAAGACATCAATTGCGCATTTTTTGAAACGATCAAATAGTTGTTGGTCCATGAGATAAGTCTAGTGCCCCATGCCGAGTCCGCCATCGACTGGGATTACTGCGCCAGTTATATACGCAGCATCTTGCGAAGCGAGAAAGGCAACGACACTCGCAATTTCTTGCGGTGTTGCGGTTCGCCCTAGTGGAACTGCTTCAATCATCTTGGTGCGTTGTTCGTCGGTCAACGCAGCCGTCATGTCTGTTTCAACAGGACCAGGTGCCACCACGTTCACAGTTATCGAACGAGACCCGAGTTCGCGCGCGAGTGAACGGGCGAGACCGATTAACCCGGCTTTTGATGCTGCATAATTTGCTTGGCCAGCCGAACCAAGAAGCCCAACTACTGAAGACATCAAAATTATGCGACCTGATCGCGCGCGCAGCATTCCTTGTGTGGCGCGTTTGCAAACACGATATGCACCAGTCAAGTTTGCGTCTATCACCGAAGAGAAGTCGCTTTCGTTCATCCGCAGAAGCAACAGATCTTTAGTGATGCCCGCATTCGACACAAGAACTTGTACGGCCCCGAATTTTTCTTCAACCGCAGCGAAGGCCGCGTCGACTTCGGTCTGCGAAGTTACATCACACTTGACCGCGAAAAAATCGCCAGATGGTTTTGTGTTGTTGTAGGTGATTGCA
>BJGF01000044.1 GCA_014190295.1 Actinomycetes bacterium
CCATAAATTATACGGTTTTCTAGAACATCGGCTATGTCGAGAGAACGTAATGTCTGCTGTGCCGCTAAACCGTAGGGCGCGTGTTGCGGGTTCGCAATTGCGATTCTGCGAAATCGTGCTTCTTGTAAATCGAAAAGACTCGCCGGCAAAGTCAAATTATTGGATGTAACCACCGCTAGTCGACCAATCGTATAAACGCTACGAGTCGTGATGTCGCCAGTGCCAGATTTGATTACATCGTCGACATAATCAGAGTTCGCCGATGCGAAAACGTCGAACGGCGCGCCGTTAATTATTTGTTCACGCAATTGCCCAGATGAGCCAAACGAGAACTCGACTTTGATACTCGTCTGTTTTGTGAACTGAATCGCGATTTCGTTGAAGGCTGGGCGCAGATCGCTGGCAGCAGCAACAGTAATTATTTGACTATTGTCGCCCGCACCCCCACAATTGACGAGACAAACCGCCAAGACTGCAGAGAGATAAAAACGAAAGCGGTGCAACCTAAAAATGGAGCGGACGACGGGATTTGAACCCGCGACCCTCACCTTGGCAAGGTGATGCTCTACCACTGAGCCACGTCCGCAATTACTTAAGGATTTGAGTTTAGCAACGGGTCAGCGCTACTCAACACTTCTTGATTTATCTTTGCTGAGCCTGACAAGCGCACCACCCCGGCGAGCGACGCGAGCACAACTAGACCCCCGAGAACCTGCGTGAGAGAAATCTCTTGCCCGTAGACCAACCATGCACCAGTCGATGAAATAACTGGACCGAGCAACAGAATCATCGAAGACACTGATGCATCAACATACTTCTGCGCCCAAATCATAAAGCCATGTCCGATCGTGCCCGAAAAAAGCGTCATCGCAATTATGAAACCTAAGTCGCGAAGCGAGATCGCTGTGATGTCGTTGCTTGTGATCAATGCATAGGGCACAACAACACAAACTTGGATCACGCTCACGCCAAATAGAAACTGCCAAGTGTCGACGCCATCTACGCGTCGCCGCTTGGATGAGATGAAATAAAGTGTCCATGTAAGCGCGTTAATTAACGCCAAAAAGTCGCCATGCAGAGTTGACCCGCCCGTGTTTCCGGCACCAATGACAATTGCTAGAACTCCAGCAAAACTTGTAAAAGCTAAAACAATTTGCAGTGCCGAAATCTTCTCTTTGAGAAACTTTGGTGCGACAAACAACACCATCGCAGTTGAGATATTGCCGATAATCGTCGCGTTAGCAACCGAAGTTGTGGTGATCGCCGTGAACCCGAAAATAGTCGAAGTACCGAAAATAACTCCTGGCACAAAAACTGATTTCAATAACCCTTTGTCAATTCTTGAGCCTCGCCGTCGCACGATCAAATAGAGCAACGGTGGCCAAAACAAAACTCTGTAAAATAAAATCGAATTAATCGAAATTGCCGGTGCAAGAAATAACAGTGGTCCGATACCCCATGCAAACACTGCGACGAAAACCGCGAAGACCGGCGTGGCCGCAATCTGCTTGCGGCCAAAGGCCAATAAATTCATTTCGGTTTGTCTGGAGTGCGCAAATCTATTCGCAGTGTCAACACACCGTCTTCAATTGCAACCGCTGCATCGCCGAGCATTGCGAAGTCTTGAAAATCAGTTTGGGCTTGAGCCAAAAAATGCTGACGTTCTTCGCCTGCGACTGGTGGCAAGGGGCGACGGCGCACTGATGCCGCACGCTCACGAAACCGTTCAATCATTTTTTGGGGGTCAAAGGCTTCAGCCATATGACAAAACTAGTTGTTATTAGTACCCGGAAGTTGCTCTATCGCGGGCTTGGCCCGCACCGAGTTGAGTAGCTGTTTTTTAAGATCGTCACTAGCACTGACAAACTGACGCTCGCCCATAATTTCAAGAGGTGCAAGTGCTTCTGTTTCAGGTCGAGCCGACTTCCAATACCAGGCCGTTACTATCGCCAAAGCAAAACCCATCGTGATCATGCCAAAACCGAGCAGTTGCAAAGATGAAGCAAACACGAGACTAATAATCATTCAGGCATCCAATATATATCGGCTCGCGATCAAACTAGGTATGGCAAACTAGTCGTGCATGGTCGCCAATTTATTGAATCTGATATCAGTGGCAGTTTTTTTCGCGCTTGGCTTTGGTTTGTTGCGATTTATCAACAGCTTCGAAACTCAATGGGTCTCTCATGATGGTCAGCGGTTTACAGCCAAAATATCCCTAGACAGCGCCACAGACGAAAAATGGCATGAAGTCAGGGTTTTGATTGATGGTAAGACATTAATTATTTCTGGACGTACTAAGAAGGCAAAACAATTTAGAGGTAACTGGAACCTCTCGTATAAAGCAGATATTCAAGATGATCGTCGCCGTCATTATGTTATTTCACGCAGAGATGATACGAAAGCAACTGGATTATTGCGGGTACCTGCAACCAGCCGATGCGTTACCGAATTAGATGCTCTAGCCGAGGTTAATTAGCGTTGCTATAGAGCGTGTTTTTGCAAAAAAGCGGCGACTGGTTTGCCGACTTGATCTAGATTGATCAAAAATGCATCGTGTCCGTGCGGAGAATCAATTTCGAAGTACTCACATGATCCGCCAGTTTCGTTGATCATCTGTTGAATCTGTTTCTGCTGATAAGTCGGGTACAAAATATCACTTGAGATGCCGACAACCAAGACTTGTGCAGATATGCGTGCTACTGCAGTTTTGATACCGCCACGTCCACGGGCAACATCATGCAAGTCCATTGCTTTACCGATGATTAAATAACTATTGGTATCGAACCGACGAATTAATTTGTCACCGTGATGATCTAAATAATTCTCAACTTCAAATTTGTCCCATAGCCCTAGACCGTTATAGTCGGCGTCCATGTCGGCAAGTTCACGACCAAAGCGATCAGTGAAAACATTGTCACTACGAAAAGTAACTTGTGCCACCATGCGCGCTATCGCCAAACCTTGCCAAGGGCCATCACCGATTGTGGCATCGTAATAATCGCCTCCACGCCATTTCGGGTCGAGACGAATTGATCTGCGACCAATTGCTCCCCACGCAATCTGTTGAGCAGTGGCTTGCAAACAAGTCGCAATTGGCACAAGTGTGCGCACGCGATGTGGAAACGTAATTCCCCATTCAAGTACTTGCATGCCGCCCATTGATCCACCAATTACCGAGTGCCAGACATCAATGCCAAGCATGTCGCTGACACGAACTTGCGCGCGCACCATATCTCGAACAGTGATTACTGGAAATCGCGAACCATAAGGCTTACCGTCGACTGGATGAAGAGACGCTGGCCCTGTAGATCCTTGACAACCACCCAGAGAATTCGTGCAAACAACAAACCATTTGTTTGTATCAATCGCACAACCCGGACCAACGAGCCCTTCCCACCAACCTGGTGTCGGCTGACCGTCTTGTGCACTGCCAGATGCATGCGAATCACCAGTCCATGCATGACACAACAAAATTGCATTTGATTTTTCGGTATTTAGTTCGCCCCAAGTTTCGTAGGCGATGGTTACTTCTTCAAGCGTCTTTCCGCTATCCAATGCAATGGGTCGATTTTTTGGAAAGTTCAAAAACTTTCTCGTGCCAAAAGGAGAGCCGACGTGCCACGCACCAGTCGCCAAATAATCTTGTCTAGACATTTGCTCTACTCTTCCTTTTATTTAGTTAGATCTTTGGGATCATTTAAATTATGCAGGAGAGCAAGATTTTGAATCAAGAGTTTGGCAGTTGCCCCGCAGTTGCGGAGCCACATCCCCACCCGAAGGTGAGCTGGCACCGTGGGCTCTTAACCCCGGTTGCCGGACCAAACTGGTCACTCCTGATGCAACTTCTCGCAATCCCACAAGTGTGGCATTGCGCTACCACGATAGCGGGATAGTCTGACTATTAACACGCGGGCGGAGTTGGGGCCTATTTGTGTTCGTCTAAAGCGCATGCCGCTGTGCCGCCCGGAAGGTGCTGGCGGTTCTTAGCAATTAATTTATAAATTGCCGATGAAAATAATCGAATAACCGGCAAGTCGATCAAAACGCCAAGCACTGGCCATGCGCCACCACCAGATCGCAATAACGCTGCGACTGCCCTGCTGCCCGAGCGAATTTTGCCATCGGCAAATACCCATTGCAATGCCTCACTGCATTGCGCTTCAGTTAAACCAAGTTTTGTTAGTTCTGCTTTTTGATATGCAACAATTTTTGCAGATGTTGCAATTCGATTTTCAATAAATTTTACGCAGCGTGCGCAAAATGCACAATCACCATCCCAAATTAAAAACGAACTTTTCGTGCCAACCACAACCTCAACAATACTTGCTATATCAATACGGATACACAGATACGATTATGGCGATGTATAAATTTTTATTGCGACCACTGTGGTTGTTGTTGCATGTGACCGTTATCGCAACTGTCGTATTGATGGTCAATCTCGCATTCTGGCAACTGAGTCGATATCACGAACGAGTAGATTTCAACGCTGTCGTTGCCCAAAGAGTTGCTGCACCGATTGTGCCGATTGAGGATTTGTTGGCCCAAATTGCCGACGCAAGCCAGACACCCCAAACAATTGAATGGCGCACCGTACTAGTCGTAGGTGAATATCTCAACGATGAAACTATTGACGCTGTTAATCGCTCGCAAGGTGGATTTTCTGGCAAAGACCCGCTCACGCCGATGCGTTTAAAAGATGGGCAACTCGTACTAATCAATCGCGGATTTTTACCACAGGCCACTGAAACGAAACCAGCACCCGGCGGTCAAGTTGAAATACTCGGTCGTTTGCGAGCTGCAGAAAATCGTCGGCGCTTTCGAATAAGTGATCCAGCCGAAGGCGAACTTCGCGAAATTACGAATATCGACCTGCTGCGACTCAACAAACAAATGCCGTCAGAGTTGGCGCCGATTTATGTTGAGATGCTGCAATCACAGCCGCAAGATTCTTCAGAGTTGTCGCAGATTGCCGCCCCAGCGCTTTCGACTGGGTCTCATTTGAGCTACACATTTCAATGGTTTATATTTTCTATTTTCGTAATCGCGGGCTGGATAATTGTTGTGCGCCGCAAAATAAAGACGCTGCAAAACCCACAAATAGCTAAGTAAGGTTTTCGACAAAACCTTCGAGTTGGCGCAGGTTGCGACACTCAAATACGCCGTCTGTATGTGCGCCGTACTCACCGACGATCGAGTCACCTGTGTTCCAATATGACTTTGGTTCTGGGTTTAACCAATAAACGTGTCTGGCGCGCTTTGCCATTTCTTTGACAACCCATGATTGAGCAGCATGATAATTATTTCGTGCGTCACCAAGTAAAAGAACCGTCGTCTTGGATGTGATGTCTTTGCCATAACGCTCCCAGAACACCTCAAAGGCATGTCCGTAGTCGCTATGTCCATCGACCCAAACAACATCTGCTTCGGTGTTGACACGATTGATTGCCTCACCAATGTCTTCGGTTGATTTGAAATATTTTGTCACTTCGTCAATGCCATCGATAAACACAAATGATCGAACTTTAGAGAACTGATTTTGAATCGCATAAACAAACATCAACGTAAACCGTGCAAACGCAGCCACGCTTCCTGAAATATCTGCAACGACCATTAGTTCTGGCTTGGCTGGGCGCGGATATCGAAACTTTGGGTCAGCCGGCACTCCGCCATAACTGAGTGAGTGACGCACCGTGTTGCGAAAATCAAGTGGACCTTTTCGGCCATGTCTTCGTTTGCGCGCTAATCGTGCGGCGAGTTTTCTTGTCAACGGGTAAAGCGCCTTTTTGAGGCTCTGCATCTCGTCGCGACTTGCATGCATGAATTCGACATCTTCAGGAAGTGGCTTACGTAATGTTTTGGCCATTGCTTCAGCACCTCGATCAGCAACGAGACGCCGTCTGATTTCTGATTCGATTTCTTGTTTGAATTGCTCGATACGACTTTCAAACTCATCTTTTTCAAGTCGCTCTTCAAGCGAAGTGAGTTCTTGCTTGCTCATTTCACGATTTGCATCTATGAGTTTTTGCAACATGTTGTCAAGATCTAGGTTTCGCAATGTGCGATACAAGTAGTAGGTGCCGCCGACTGGGCGACCTGGCTCCATGCCTGCGAACCGCTGCACCGATTGTTTGGCCAGTGCTCGCATCATCGCCTGATCGCCGCTCATTAAGGCCCGCATCAACATTGCCGTGATTTCTTCGGGAGTCAGCGAATCCATTCCACCGCCAGAGCCTTTGCCCTCGCCTTGTCCTTTGACTTGATCCATTTGCTCTTGCATTTCGCGCCAGAAGTCATCTGGCTGGCCGTCTTTGGTTATTGCATATTCAGGACCGCGAAGCGAAAAATAAACTTCAAAAATTGTTTCGAAAACTCGCCAGTGCGCGTTATTTTTGACAAGCGTGGCGCCGAGCGCATATTTAAATGCTTCGCGATCTTCGATTGGAATAACTTTGACAGCCTCCATTGCATCAAGATTTTCAGTCAGGCTGACCGGCAAACCTGCATTGCGCAATTCGGCGATGAAGCCCGACATCAGGTCAAGCACGGGCATTGTGCACGCTCACTTGGTAACGGAGAGTTCTTTGGCTGCTTTTGCTATGTCGGTTTGATATTTGAGAAGAATATGCAAAGTTTCTTTGGCCTCATCGGCGTCAATCGTCTCAATACCTAACAGCATCAAAGTTCGAGCCCAGTCGAGTGTCTCACTGACCGATGGTGGCTTTTTAAGATCAAGTTGACGAATACTACGCACGATGCGCGCGATTTGATCGGCCAAGTTTTCGCTGATATCTGGCACCTTGTTTAATACGATTTCTTTTTCGCGCTCGAGATCTGGATAATCAACGTGCAGGTACAAACATCGACGCTTGAGCGCCTCAGAAAGTTCGCGAGTGTTGTTTGACGTCAAAAACACCAGTGGAATCTGCTTGGCAGTGATCGTTCCTAATTCTGGAATCGATACTTGATATTCGGAGAGGATCTCAAGCAACAACGCCTCGGTTTCAAGTTCGACACGGTCGACTTCGTCGATCAACAGAACAACGGGGTCTTCGCTTGTAATCGCTTCAAGCAAAGGTCTCGTCAACAAAAACTCTTTGCTGAAAATATCATCGTGCACTTCACTCCATGAGTCACTGTTTTTATCCGCTTGAATGCGCAACAACTGTTTCTTGTAGTTCCATTCGTAGAGTGCTTTTGATTCATCAAGACCTTCGTAGCACTGCAATCGAATTAGTCGCGCGCCAGTTAGTTCGGCGACGCTCTTTGCGAGTTGTGTTTTGCCGGTACCTGCTGGCCCTTCAATCAGAACTGGTTTGCCGAGACGGTCTGCCAAATAAACAACTCCGGCGATGCCGTCATCTGCGAGATAATTAACATTCTTAAGTCCGCTACGCACGGTAGCGACGTCGTTAAAGCGTGGTTTCACTCGCCCAACTCTAGCGGTGAAGACTCTGCCAAACTAAGCGCAAGGCGTATCCTTTGCGAACTACGCTCGTTATTCATGGCGTCGCCAGCAACAAGTCCGAATCTTCGGCGGGCGAACCTTACGGTCGCCTCTGGCACCGCACTCAGTCGACTGACGGGCGTTATTCGAATAGTCGTATTTGGCTTTATGATCGGTCAAACTGCTCTTGCCGATGTTTATGACGCGGCCAATAACGCACCAAACGTTGTTTATGAACTACTTCTTGGCGGTATCTTGGCGGCCACTCTTGTCCCCCTATTTACGAAGTTCATTCAAGACGGTGACGAAAAAGCGGTAAATGCGATTTCAAGTGTTGCGTTAGTTGCGTTGGCGGCAATCACCGCCGCTGCTGTTTTTGCTGCTCCGATAATTTTCAGGATGTTTTCGCTGAGCCCGTCTGATGACGTTGATATCGCAATATTCAGATCTACCGGCACGACCCTGACGCGACTTTTTGTGATTCAAATATTCTTTTACGGAGTCACTGCAATTGCTAGTGCAATATTGAATTCGAAGCGACTTTTTTTCGCTGCGGCCTGGACACCAGTTCTGGCAAATATCGTGACGATCGCAACGCTTTTGGCGATCCCACGTGTCACATCGTTTGATCCACCAACGGTTGGTGAGACAGCAAGCAATCATTCGTTGCAATGGTTGCTTGGGATGGGCTCAACCTCGGGAATAATCGTGATGACCCTCGGGATGATCGTTGCATTGAGCCGCTCTGGAACAAAATTTGACTGGAACTTTGACCTGAAGCATCCCGCCGTAAAGCAATTAGTAAAACTTTCGGGCTGGGCGATTGGTTATGTTGTGGCTAATCAAGTTGCGCTAGTGGTTGTAAAAAATCTTGCTAAGCCTGGTAGCGGAAACGTTGACGCTTACTCAAAGGCATATGCCTTCTTTTCATTACCACACGGATTATTGGCCGTATCAATTGCCACAACCTTTGCACCTGACCTTGCCCGTGCAGTGGCACAACTAGATACTGCTGCATTTGCGCAGCGATTTATTTCTGGTGTGAGAATGACCGCTCTAGCGACTATTCCGGCGTCGTTTGGGTTGTACATACTTGCCAAACCATTGGTGGCGATGACATTGCAACATGGCAACTTCACCGCTGAAGCCACAACCAATACTGCACGCGCACTCAGTGGGCTCGCGATCGGACTCGCAGGGTTTTCCATTTATCTTTTTGTGTTGCGGGGCTTCTATTCAAACAACGACACTCGCACTCCATTTTTTATCAATTTATTTGAAAACGCATTGAACATCCTGTTTGCAGTCGTGTTGGTGGGTCGATACGACGTTCTCGGATTAGGCGTCGCGTTCTCACTTGCCTATTTAATTTCTGCTGTCGTCGCATTATTCATGCTCGAAAAAAGATCAGTTGGATTGCAGACGAAAAATCTTCTTTTGGGTCTTGGTCCGATCATTGTGAGTGGTGCAGTAATGGCCGTGTGCGTGCAATTTGTTTCAAACAAGATTAATGTCGACTCAATTTCTGTGAGTCAAAACGCGTCACTTCAAGTCATTGCATGCCTAGTAATCGGAGTAACCACATATTTAGCGGCACTGTATTTATTCGGTGTGAAAGAAGCGCGTGAATTAATTAAGCGCTAATTGCTAAAGCAAAATTACGAGGTCGTCTCGATGAATTACTTCTTGAGAAATACCTTCAGCGAGCTCGCGACTGTTTAAGCCTGCGCTGGCACCAGCCTGCACGGCAGTAACGCCAGACATTCCACGCGCGATAACCGCGCCACTCAAATCGTGCACTTCAATCGTGTCACCAGCCACGAAGTCGCCTGTAACAGTCGTGACACCAGCGTGTAGAAGCGAGACATTGCGCCGAGCCAGCGCATCACGTGCACCGTTGTCAACAGTCACTGAACCAGTTGGTTGCGCCGCAAATGCAATCCAAAGTTTGCGTGCTGACAACTCACGCTCGCGAGGCAGAAACTGAGTACCAGCGTCACTCACCGAGTTCAATGCATCTACGACGACATTTTGCCTTTGTGCCGAAGCTATCACTGTGCGCACACCCGACCATGAAGCGATTCGAGCCGCCGCAAGTTTTGAGGCCATTCCCCCACTGCCTCGCGTGTTTGTAGAACTGCCAGCACGAACAGAAAGTAGTTCGTCATCAGCCTTGACAGTTTCGATAAAAGTTGCTTTTGGATCAATATTTGGGTCAGCGGTGTACAAACCTTTTAAGTCTGTGAGCAAAATTAAAACATCGGCTGAAACGCTGTGCGCAACGAGTGCCGCAATTCGATCGTTGTCACCGAAACGAATTTCATCGCTGGCTATTGCATCATTTTCGTTGATTACTGGCACACAGCCCAACTCAAGTAGCCGCAAAAGAGTTTGTCGAGCATGCAGATATTGATGGCGGTCAATGAAATCATTTGGAACCAACAACACCTGCGCACCAACAAGTTCATGGCGTTCTAATTGGACGTTGTACTCCTGCATCAGGCGACTCTGACCGGCAGCAGCCAATGCCTGCAGGGTCGGCATATCTGTTGGTCGCCGTCCAAGTTTAAGTGCGGCGACTCCACCTGCCACTGCGCCTGATGTGACGATCAAAACTTCATGATTTAATTTTCGCAATACTGCGACCTCGTCGCATAGTGCGCTCACCGCCGACGAGTTGATATTGCCTTCGTGGGTCGTAATCGATGATGTGCCGATTTTTAAGACAACGCGCATATCAATTACTCCGGTGTGTAATCAAATGAAAATGTACCGATCCAAACTACGGCGCCTTCAGTAGCGCCTGCTCGTGCCAATAAACGCGGCACGCCGAGTCGGCCCATGCGATCATCGATGTAGTTAAGTGCGTCGGCATTAGTTACGTCATTGAGTGCAATCGATCGCTCAATATCTCGACCATGCAAACGAAACTCGTTGGCGCTAATGCGCTCGACTCGTGTTCCCTGTGGTGCAGGACGAAACGTAACAGGACCTTGTGGTGGTGGCTCTGTTGTACGGGCCTGTGCAACAAGTGTCGCAAGTTTATTTAATACTTCACGAACGCCGTCACCAGTAACTGCCGACATTTTGTCGCCATGCCAAGCAGCAAGTACTTCGTCAGGAGCCGAATCTGTTTTGGTTGCAACTATTAGCCGTGGGCGATCTAAAAGTTCAGGCTGATATGCCTTAAGTTCTCGCAATAAAACTTCTTCTTGATCTTTTGGAGAAATTTCTTCCATTGAAACAAGATCAACGAGCACACATAAAACACGAGCACGCTCAATATGGCGCAAGAACTGATCGCCGAGACCTTTGCCCTCGCTTGCACCCTCGATGATTCCTGGAATGTCGGCAATCACGAACTCTGTTGTGTTATTTAATCTCACGACACCAAGATGCGGCTCAAGTGTAGTAAATGGATAATTGGCGATTTTTGGTTTAGCCGCAGAAACCGAACTGATGAATGTGCTCTTGCCGGCATTTGGAAAACCAACAAGTGCAACATCGGCCATTAATTTCATTTCGAGTTTGAGCCAACGGTCTAAACCGTGTTCACCTTGTTCGGCGAATTTTGGTGCACGACGACGATTAGACAAAAATCTCGCATTACCTCGACCGCCTTCGCCACCTTGTGCAGCCATCCAGCGTGAACCGTGTTGCGCAAGATCGGCAAGTGCGTCACCTGTGTACATATCTTTGACAACGGTGCCTTCTGGAACTCCGATCAATAAATCTTCACCGCGCCGACCGTGCAAATCTTTTCCCATTCCCGAGATTCCGTCTTGCGCGCGACGATGCGGGTGGTCACGAAAGGCAAGCAAACTGGCAACATTTCGATCAGCCACAAGCCAGACAGAACCGCCATTGCCGCCGTCGCCGCCATTTGGTCCGCCATTAACAACTGGGCCTTCGCGACGAAAGCTGACGCAGCCACTACCGCCGTCACCACCGCGAACATTAAGTTGTGCTTCGTCAACAAAGGCGCTCATTTGTCTCCTGTTTGAGTCTGCAAGGCGAATGCAGGCTATTTAAGGCTACAAGCGACAATCAACGCTCACCCGTTGCCTAAAGTAGAGGCGATGAGTGGCACGATGAACGAGAAGTCGCGAAGCGAGTCTTGGGCCGAGACGATGCACGGCCATGCGGTTGACGAAACTATCGCAATTCGTCTGGCTCACGCTGATTCTTGGGCGGGTTCGGGTACGACTCACTTAGTCGAGCGTCGCGAACGAGAAGAACGTGAAGATCAAAATTTGGCGGTCCATGCGACTCGAAGTTTTGCTGCAGGCAATCGTGTAATCGACGAACAACCAGACAAGTTTCGTACTTGTTTTGAACGAGATCGAGATCGAATTTTGCATGCGTCATCATTTCGCCGCTTGGCCGGCAAAACTCAAGTGTTTGTTTTTCCCCAAGATCACCAACGCACACGGCTAACGCACGCACTCGAAGTTGCACAAGTGGCGACATCTGTTTCACGCGCGCTTGGCTTGAATGTTCCACTCACAGATGCGATCGCTCTCGGCCACGACTGTGGACACGGGCCAGGTGGTCATGCCAGCGAAGACGCGCTATCACCTTTTGTCGAAGGTGGTTACGATCATGCCGTTTGGGGCGCAGACGTGACTCTCGTGCCACTCAATTTGTGCAGCGAAACCTTAGACGGAATCCGTAATCATTCGTGGTCGCGCCCTGCGCCAAAAACCCCAGAAGGAGAAGTCGTTTCATGGGCCGATCGCATTGCCTATGTCTGTCATGACTTTGAAGATGCTGTTGCAGCAGGTGTTGTGACACCAGATCAGTTGCCACAAGATGTTCGTGCGGTCTGCGGCACACAACGCGACGAACAATTGCGGGCGTTTATCGGTTCGATGATCAATGCCACGGCGAATACTGGTCGCATAGCGATGACCAGTCAATGCGCTGATGCTCTTGCATCTTTTCGAAAATTTAATTACGAAAATATATACATGCGCAAAGAATCTCGTGCTCAGGCTGAATCGGTGATCAAGTTGTTGCGCGCGCTGGTCGAACACTACGTTGCGAATCCTAAAATTATGTTCAGCCCCGGCGAACGCGAACTTTACGACCCGCACACGACCGAAGCGACCAAACTTGCCGTCACATATGTCGGTGGCATGACAGATCGCTTTGCATGTCGGCAAGGTGTCGCCTTACTTAACTGGCCCGAATCACAACTGCCCCAAGGCATCGGCACCTGATCTATGTCGGCGACAATCTGATGAATCAAAATATCTCGAAGCAGAAAATGTGGATAGACACCGACACGGCATCTGATGATGCTGTGGCGTTGATCTTGGCGTTGAAAAGCAAGACAACCGACGTCATCGGCATTTCAATAGTTGCCGGTAATGTGCCGATTGAATCTGGTGTTCAGGCCGCGCTTTACACGCTCGAAATGTGCGGGGCAAAAACACCGGTGCATGTTGGCGCACACAAACCACTGGTACGCAATTTTGCTTCGGCGCAAGAAGTTCACGGCACCGACGGCATGGGCGATATCGGACTCAAATTAAATGGACGAATCGCGACGACACAAGATGCAGTTCGCCAGATTATTGAAACTTTTAGATCAGCACCTGGAGAAATAGATCTTGTCACTCTTGGACCACTAACAAATATTGCACTTGTGCTTTCAATCGAACCAGATTTCGCCAAATGGGTTCGCCGTTGCATCATCATGGGTGGCACCGGCGTTTTGCCCGGCAATGTAACTGTTGCATCTGAGTTCAATGTCTGGGCCGACCCCGAAGCCGCACGAATCGTGTTTGATTCACAACTACCGCTCGAAATGGTCGGATGGGATGTCTCGGTGGCTGATGCAGTTATCTCAGACGAACTTGCCGCAGAGTTGAGTTCATTAAGTAATCTCGGCAAATTCGCGATGTCGATTCAACGACAAGTGCGTGAGTTTTGTCGAACCGAAACCAAACTTGAGGGCTTTGACCTACCAGACCCGATAGCAATGAGCGTTGCGCTCGACTCAACTATGGCAAGCCAAGAAATTCGCAAACATGTTCGTATTCATCTTGGCGATGGTGACACTCGTGGCCAATCTCTAGTTGACCATCTAGAAGTACTCGGCAAAAAAGCGAATTGCCGTGTGGTGTTGCGCGTCGACCGTGAACGGTTTGTTGAGATGCTGCGAGCAGCGCTGACTAGCTAGTCAACAATTAATTGCTAGCAGGATTAACGTCGACCACTTTGCGGCCACGACGTTCTGCGAATTTTACGTTTCCGTGCACAAGAGCGAACAATGTGTCATCGCTTCCCTTGCCAACATTCTTGCCAGGATGAACTTTTGTTCCGCGCTGACGAATAAGAATTGTGCCGGCATTAATGAGCGTGCCGTCGAATACTTTTACACCGAGTCTTTGAGAGTTTGAGTCGCGGCCGTTTCGTGTTGAACCGCCACCTTTGGTTTTCGACATTAGTTAGCCTTTCGCAATCGAAGTAATTTCAACAAGGCTATAACGCTGACGGTGTCCGAAGCGACGGCGCTGATTGGTGCGACGCTTGTACATGAAACCATCAATCTTTGCACCAGCAACTTCTCCGAGAACTTTGCCCTTGACCGAAGCCTTTGAAAGTTGATCTGGAGTTGCAAGAACTGTTTCGCCATCAACAAGCATGACGGGAGTGAAAGAAACCTCTGAGCCAGTTGCTACGCCCAACAGTTCAACCTGAACTTGCTGGCCTTTAGCGACCTTTTCTTGTTTTCCACCGGAGGCAATAATCGCGTACATATCGAAGAGAGATCCTATCTGTGTGATTAGTGAACTTGGGGTTGTTTGTGAACTGAATATTGCTGTTAATCAAGCATCGAATGGTCAACGATGACTCCTCGACCCTCACAAGTCGGGCAAGAGTCAACGAAATTGGTCAATAAACCTTCGCCAATTCGTTTACGGGTCATCTCAACAAGTCCTAGCTCAGAGATGTCAAACACCTGTGTTCGGGTCTTATCTCGCGAAAGGGCTCCCTTAAAACGATCCAGAACCTTGCGACGATTTTCGCGGATCTCCATATCAATGAAGTCGATCACGATGATTCCACCGATATCGCGCAAGCGAAGTTGTCTGGCAATTTCATCGGCTGCTTCAATATTGTTACTGAATACAGTTTCTTCAAGATTTGTCTTGCCGACATTTTTACCGGTATTGACGTCAATTACCGTCAAAGCCTCGGTGTGTTCAATGACGAGTGAGCCA
>BJGF01000045.1 GCA_014190295.1 Actinomycetes bacterium
TTTCGCGTAGCATCGAATTAAGCAACACGCTCCGCTGCTTGTGCGGGCCCCCGTCAATTCCTTTGAGTTTTAGTCTTGCGACCGTACTCCCCAGGCGGGGCACTTAATGCGTTAGCGACGGCGCGGAATTCGTTAATAGAATCCCACACCTAGTGCCCACCGTTTACGGCATGGACTACCAGGGTATCTAATCCTGTTTGCTACCCATGCTTTCGTTCCTCAGCGTCAGTATCGATCCAGAGTGGCGCCTTCGCCACCGGTGTTCCTCCTAATATCTGCGCATTTCACCGCTACACTAGGAATTCCCCACTCCCCTATCGAACTCAAGTTAAGCAGTATCGGGTGGCGTCTCTGGGTTAAGCCCAGAATTTTCACACCCGACTTACTTGACCGCCTACGAACTCTTTACGCCCAATAAATCCGGACAACGCTTGAAGCCTATGTATCACCGCGGCTGCTGGCACATAGTTGGCCGCTCCTTCTTCTGCAGGTACCGTCATTTTCGTTCCTGCTGAAAGCGGTTTACAGCCCGAAAGCCTTCTTCCCGCACGCGGCGTTGCTGCGTCAGGCTTTCGCCCATTGCGCAAGATTCCCCACTGCTGCCTCCCGTAGGAGTCTGGGCCGTGTCTCAGTCCCAGTGTGGCTGACCATCCTCTCAGACCAGCTACCCGTCGTTGCCTTGGTGGGCCATTACCCCGCCAACTAGCTGATAGGCCGCGAGACCCTCCCAAACCGGAATACCTTTCGTCAGAAAGTCATGTGACTCTCCGACGGTATTTGGTATTAGCAAACGTTTCCATTTGTTATCCCAAAGTCTGGGGCAGGTTTCTCACGTGTTCCTCACCCGTTCGCCACTAATCCGTGGAGCAAGCTCCACTTCATCGTTCGACTTGCATGTGTTAAGCACGCCGCCAGCGTTCGTCCTGAGCCAGGATCAAACTCTCCGTCAAGAAAAACTCGAACCGAAGTTCAAGTAGATCTAGGAAAGTCCACGACGACCAGATGGAAAAAAATCTGTTTTGTTGTCGTCGTTTCCTGCCGACAATATTTAAACCGTGTCAAATATTGCCGGTATTAATAATTATTTGATTAACGTTCGGCGAGCAAAGCTCGCTTCACAATTAATCGGAATTGACGGACAATAAATAGCGACGCAACCCAATTAAGGGCAGGCCGTTTTTCTATTGACCGCACTGGCGTTCAATCTTCTCTTCCGTTTTCAAGGAGCATTCACTTTGGGCACTCGTCGGACCAAAGCCCATCGATAATGCCCCACCGCGAATTGGTGGCACACCTGTTTAAGGTGCGGGGAGCAATACTAATGGTGCGCACCTGGCTTAATCAACCTGCCTGGCTAATAAAACCCAGAAAAACCAATAAATATCGGCATTCTGTAAGGGTCGCAAATTTTTGCGCCGACAGACCTTGGGATCCTCAATGCTGGCAAGGGTTTTGTGAGTTACTAAGGTTTGTGCGTGAGCGAAATTTCGTTTAATCCTTTTGACCCCGAATTTCGCAAAGACCCTCATCCATTTTACGATCGGTTGCGCGAAGAACAACCGGTTCACAAAACGCCGATCGGTTTTGTGGTGCTCACGCGATATGAAGACGTTGTAAACACGCTGCGTAATAACGATTTCAGTCGCGATATCGAATTAAACGCAAACTTACCCGAGACTGCGACACGAAAATATAAGCGGGAAAACACCCGCAGCAAATCAATCTTGAATCTTGATCCTCCAGATCACACTCGCTTGCGAAGATTAGTTTCAAAGTCGTTTACGCCAAGCGCAATTGAAAAATTGCGACCAAGAATTCAGGCCCTCGTGGATCAATCGCTAAGCAACGCCAAGAAAACTGGCCACCTCGAGTTGGTTGAAGAACTCGCTTTTCCAGTGCCATTTCAAGTGATTTCTGATCTGCTGGCAATGCCAACAGATCGCGGAAGCGAACTGCGTGAGTGGTCACAAATAATCACTGCGACTCTTGAGCCAACAACCGGAGTAGAAGATCTAGAGCTAGCAGAAGTCGCGATAAACAAAATGCGACCATACCTCGAAGAAATAATCGAACACCGACGTCGCAATATGGGCGACGATATGTTGTCTTCGTTAATTGCTGTCGAAGAGCAAGGCGAAAAACTAAATAACGATGAACTGATGTCGTTTGTGATTTTGCTTTACATTGCTGGTCACGAAACAACCGTAAATCTGATCGGCAATTCGGTGCACGCGTTACTCACCCACCCCGAACAACTAGCCACGATGCGTCGTGAGTCATGCACTCAGCACATGGTTGATGAATTGTTGCGCTATAACGGGCCGGTGCAACACACGATTCGCACGCCGACAGTTGACGTTTTGCTTCACGTTGATGGACAACAATTCAAGATCGAAAAAGGGGTGCTGGTGCTTGCCAGTTTGGCTGCAGCGAATCACGACTCAAGCGTGTTTGCGAACCCACACAAACTAGATTTTTCGCGCCACAACTCGAATCGGCATGTTGCGTTCTCGGCTGGAGTGCACTATTGCCTTGGCGCATCTTTGGCCAAGCTTGAAACCGAAATCGCGGTTGGAACCCTGGTGCGTGAGTTCAAAAATATTCAGATCGAGGGCGAACCGCAATGGCGCGACCGACTAACTATTCGAGGCGCAATAAAATTGAATTTACAAGTTAGTTAGCTAGCTCGTCAACTAGTTAGCTAGTTAACTAGCCGGCGATATCCACGAGGTGATAACCGGTTTTGCCTTTACGCAGCAACAACCAGCGTCCATGCAACAGCGCGATCTTTGAAAGATTCGTTTGATCATCAATTTGATCACCGTTGGCACGCACGCTGCGCTGAGTTATTAGACGCCGAGCCTCGGTGTTAGATGAAGCAAGTTTTGTTTCGACTAAAACGGCAACTGCGTCGCTAAGGGCCGCCGCACCCATCTGTGTTACAGCGACTTCGCTGGCAATTAAATGCATTGTCGCTTGCGTTGCCGACATCGGATTAGCGCCGAACAAAACTGCTGCTGCTTGTTCGGCGGCTTCGGCGGCTTCTTCGCCGTGCACGAGTGATGTCAACTCGCGAGCCAAACTTCGCTGACCAATACGAGACTCGGGTGTGCGTTGTTGTTCGGCAACGATTTCTTTAATTACTTCGATTGGATGCAACGAAAACTGCATCAACATTTTTTCGATATCGGCGTCGGCAATCTGCACCCAATATTGGCGAAACTGATACGGCGAAGTGCGACGAGCATCAAGCCACACGGCACCGTCGGCTGTCTTGCCAAACTTTGTGCCATCGGCTCGCGTGACTAGCGGCCATGTCAGACCATATGCCGATCGACTGAGACGCTTACGAATTAGATCGATACCTGCAGTGATGTTTCCCCACTGATCAGAGCCACCCATTTGCATTTCGCAATCATGATGTTCTGCGAGATGACGAAAGTCGTTGGCTTGCAACAACATATAACTGAACTCGGTATACGACAAGCCATTGGTTTCAGCGATGCGACTCTTTACTGAATCTTTGGCCAACATCTGATTGACGGTGATGTGTTTGCCGACCTCGCGAAGAAAGTCGAGCATCGAAATTTTGCGAGTCCAATCGGCGTTGTCAACTAGTGTCGCCTGCGTTGGGCCTTTCTCGAAATCTAAAATTCTCTCCAATTGTCGTTTAATATTTTGAACATTGTGCTGAAGTGTTTCAACATCCAATAAATTGCGTTCTTCACTTCGCCCAGAAGGATCGCCGACCATGCCAGTTGCTCCACCAGCCAAAGTAAACGGCCGATGACCAAGCAGTTGCAAACGTCGCAGAGTTATTTGCCCCAACAAATGACCGATGTGCAATGAATCAGCAGTCGGGTCAAAGCCAACGTAAACGCCCAGTGATGACTGCGTGGCGCGGGCAGTTAATGCAGCGCGATCTGTGCTGTCGTGAATTAATCCTCTGGCAGCAAATTCTTTAACAAAATCTTGCGCCGATGCCATTTCGTCAATAATAGGCGTTATCAGTTCACCAGTGTTGCAACACGGGCACGCATAACCGTGATTGCGGCGCTCAATTCGATGGCTTGTGCGGCACCAGGTATCGGTCCACCACCACCTTGAGTTGATCGGCGCGAAATACCGACACCAGGTTGCAACAACGCCGCAGCATCGGCACCAAGTTTTTCGTCAGCGGTGACTAATTGTGAAAGTTTCACAGAGTCACGAATTGATTTGCTGACAAGTGCACCAACTCTCGCGTGCGCCTCACGAAATGGCATGCCACGAGCGACAAGCCACTCGGCAAGATCTGTTGCACCCAACAACTCTGAATCGGCAGCGCTCTTCATCGTCTGTGTATTGAAGGTCGCCGTTGAAATCATGCCAGCGAGCGCTAGCAGTGCAAGCCCGACTTGATTTACCGAATCGAATAACGGCTCTTTATCTTCTTGCAAATCGCGGTTATACGCAAGTGGTAAGCCTTTGAGAGTTGCCAGCAGACCAGTCAGGTTGCCGATCAATCGACCAGATTTTCCGCGCGCGAGTTCGGCGATGTCGGCGTTCTTTTTTTGCGGCAACATCGATGAACCTGTTGCATAAGCATCGTCTAGAACAGCAAAACCAAACTCTTGGGTCGTCCAAAGCACCCACTCTTCACCAAGACGCGATAGATGTATGCCAATTAGCGCGAGATCAAAAAGTGCTTCAGCAACAAAGTCGCGATCAGAAACTGCATCCATTGAATTGCTAAATCGACGCGCAAAACCAAGTTTATTCGCCACGAAATCAGCATCAAGTGGCAAGGATGAACCAGCCAGTGCACCCGCGCCGAGCGGTGAAACATCTAGACGCTCAATAGTTTGAGTCAGACGATCAACGTCGCGCAACATTGCCCAACTGTGTGCGGCGAAATGATGTGCAAGCAACACAGGTTGCGCACGTTGCATATGTGTGTAACCCGGCAGATATACCCCGTCGCTACCCCAGCCTGACTCGCCGGCTCGTTTGTTCAAAACTTCGCAGAGTTCAAGCGTCAGTTTTGCGATGTTGGCAAGTTCACGCTTGCACCATAGACGCAACGCCGTGGCAACTTGATCGTTGCGGCTTCTGCCTGTGTGCAATTTTGCGCCAGTGTCGCCGGCGATTTGTGTGACACGCCTTTCAATTGCTGTGTGAATATCTTCGTCGCTGGCGACAAAAACAAATTTGTCGTTCGCGAATTCGTTGGCAACTGTCTCTAGTGCCGAAACTATTTTTTCGCCCTCAATTTTGCTGATGATCTGTGAATGAACAAGACCTTTTACATGCGCAATAGAACCAGTGATGTCGTCGCGCCATAATTTCTTGTCAAAAGACAGGCTCTGGGTAAACTTCATCAGCGAATCTGCCGGACTAGATTCGAATCGTCCGTGCCAAAGTGGTTGATCAGCCATTGTCGAGACCTGCTAGTTCACGAATATCTTTTGCAAGTTGTTTGGCCGTATGTTTCGAACTCGCCACGCACATCATTGTGTCATCACCAGCAACGGTGCCGAGTAATCCCTTAAGTCGCGAACGGTCAAGTGCTGACGCAACTACGTGTGCACATCCTGGCGGTGTACGCACAACCACAATCGGCTCATTAAATTGCACGTCTGCCACCCATTCGGCAAGAACACGCCTCAACTGTTCGGGCGGGGCGAGACGATCTGGTTCGAACTCGGGTATTGCATAGGTCGTCTCGCCCGCGGCCGTGCGAACCTTCACTGCTCCGAGATCTTCGAGGTCACGCGAGACAGTTGCTTGCGTCGCGGCGATGCCTTTTTTCTTCAGCAACTCACGCAACTGCGGTTGACTCGTGACCGTTTGCGAACTGACAAGTTTGGCAATCAATTGTTGACGTTGAACTTTAGAACTCACAGCGTTACCCCCATCAAATGTGCAAGCAGCCCTCTTGCTGCGTGCATCCGATTGTGTGCTTGCGTAACAACTCGGCTTTGCGAGCCGTCAATCACTTCGCCAGCAACTTCAACACCACGATGCGCCGGAAGACAGTGCATAAATATCGCATCTTTAGTCGCAGCCGACATGACGTTGGCGTCAATACAGAAATCTTTGAAGTCGACCAATCGTTTGGCGGTTTCGGCTTCTTGTCCCATTGAAACGAATACATCTGTATGCACAGCATGGGCACCGGTCGCCGCAGTTTTGGCCGAATCGAATTGATTTATAGATGCAGCACCAAGACCTGAGATGCGAGTCAACTCACTTTCGCTCGCACCGTAACCCACTGGGCAACCAAGTCGAATGTGCATGCCCTCAAGTGAGCACGCCTCGACCAAAGATCGCGCGACATTGTTGTAATCGCCGATCCATGCGACTGTTTTTTGTCGCAGATCGCCAAGTTCTTGACGCATCGTCAGAACATCGGCAAGTGCTTGCAATGGATGTGACTGTTCGCTCAACATATTTATGATCGGCACACTTGAAACTGCCGCCATGCGTTGCAATACAGAGTGAGCAAATACTCGCGCGGCGACAACGTGGTGATATCCGGCCATTATTCTCGTTACGTCTTCGACGGTCTCGCGTTGGTCAAACCCAACTTCTTCACCTCTTGTAAAAATTGGATGACCACCAAGTTGTACGACGGCCATCTCCATGCTTTGGCGCGTGCGATTAGATGGTTTTTCAAAAATTAGAGCAACACCTTTTCCGGCGAGTGGACTGCCGAGCATTGCAATATCTGCTTGTGCAAGATCCATGACCGTGTTTAGATCTCGTGCGGTCAGATCTGTGATGTCTAAAAAGTGACGCACCGTCATAACACCACCTTCAGGATCGCGATTGCTTCATCAATCTCTGTCGAACTAACCGTTATCGGTGGTGCAAAGCGCAACGCATGACTCGTCACACCGTTGACAACCAGCCCGAGATCGAGTAATTGTGTGGCGATCTTTTTTGCATCTAGTTCTGGTTTGAGTTCGGCCGCCAGCAATAAACCACGCCCACGCACTTCAACAACACTGTTTATAGTTCGTAGTTTGGCCGACAACTCTTCACCTTTTTGTTGCGCCACTGCCGGCGCATTCATATCAATCATTATTTGAATCGTCGCACGAGCCGCGGCAGTCGCAATCGCTGTGCCACTAAATGTGCTGCCGTGATCGCCCGGTTTAAAAACACTCGCAACTTCTTTGGTTGCCCACAAAGCACCGATTGGCATGCCGTTGCCCATTGCTTTGGCCAGCATCACGACATCTGGTTTGATATCTGCATGTTCGAAGCCGAACCACTTGCCGGTTCTTGCAAAACCAGTTTGTACTTCGTCAATCATCAGCAAAATGCCACGCTCAGTGCAAAGTTTTCGGACTGCTTGCAAATATTCGACAGACGCCGGAATGACTCCACCTTCGCCCTGCACTGTCTCGAGCAGAATTGCCGCCACTGACGCATCAAGCGATGCCTCGAGAGATTTGATGTCGTTGAACACGACATGGCGAAAACCTTCTGGCATCGGCGCAAACGGTTCATGCTTTTCTGGCTGGCCGGTGGCGGCGAGTGCTGCAAGAGTACGACCATGAAAACTACCGAGTGCACTGACAACTACATGTTTGCCACGACCGCCAAATTTTCGTGCGAGTTTGATGCCCGCTTCATTGGCCTCGGCACCGGAGTTGCAAAAGAAAACTTGCCCAGCATTTTTTGCGCCAAACGATTGGCTGACGAGTTTGTCGACCATCATCGCAGTCTGAGTGGCAACAGGATTAGAAAAAAAGTTGCTGACATGCAACAACGTGTTGGCCTGATGTGCAATTGCTGCGGCTATTACCGGGTGACTATGACCCAACGAAGTGACGGCGATACCGCACAAGAAATCTAAATAGCGTTTGCCGTTGACATCCCACAACTGCGTGCCTTGACCACGCTCGAACATCACCTGTGGCGCACCAAACACGGGCATGAATGGACAATCAGGTCGACCACCGAGAAGTGTCGTTGCTGTCTGACTTGTGGCGAAAGCGTGTGTTTGTTTTTCGGTCATGATCTCGTCTTATCCTTTTGAAACCATCGTGCCGACACCAGAGTCGGTGAATAATTCGAGCAGCAACACATGCGCGATTCGACCATCCAAGATGTGCCCACGATGCACTCCACGATCGATGGCGGCGATACAACTCTCTATTTTTGGAATCATTCCGCCTTCTATTGATCCCGATGCAAGCATCGTTCGCAGTTGCGAAGTTGTTGTCTGGCGAACTATTGAACTCGGGTCATTTTTATTGGTTCGTAGACCATCAATGTCGGTTAAATAAATCAATTTTTCGGCACCAAGCGCTTGCGCAAGTGCACCAGCGGCAGTATCGGCATTGATGTTGTAGGCCTGTCCCGATGGATGACTACCGAGCGTCGCCACAACTGGAACACGTGAATCAGCCAGCAATTCTTTGACAATTGTTGCATCAACTTTTGTTATGTCGCCGACATAACCAAGCGCTTCATCACGTGGTGCAACAACGAACATTTTGGCGTCGTGACCAGAAACCCCAACTGCCGGTGCTCCATGCAAATTGACCGCCGACACGATTTGTGGATTAACCGTGCCAAGTAAAACCATGCTGACGATTTCCATCGTCTCTGCATCGGTGACTCTTAGTCCGTTGTGAAATGTCGGGGTCTTTCCGAGTCGCTCCATGAGCGCAGAGATTTGTGGCCCACCGCCGTGCACGACAACTGGCTTGATACCTACTGCATGCAACAAAGCAATATCTCGAGCGAAAGCGCCAAGTGCGTCATCGTCGGTTGCGCCAGCCAAAGCATTGCCGCCATATTTGACGACAATTGTTTTTCCGGCGAACTGTTGAATGTACGGCAAGGCCTCGATCAACAGATTTGCGGTTTTTGTTGGCTCAACTATCACGGGAATATCCCAACTTGACTCAACCCAAATGTTTCATCCAACCCGAGTGCGACATTGGCTGCCTGCACTGCCCCACCCGCGGCACCTTTGGCCAAATTATCGATTGCACACAGCACGATCACGTATCGAGTTCGCTCGTCATAACGCGCCGAAAGATGCGCGCAGTTCGAACCAAGCGTGGCTTTTGTCGATGGTGATGCAGGTCGAACAACAATGAACGGTTCTTTGACATACGCACGATTCAAAACTGCGAGCAACGACGCCGTGCTCGTTGTGTCTGGGTTAACTGGTCGGGCATAGCAAGTCGCAAGGATTCCGCGATTCATCGGCGCCAAGTGTGGCGTGAACAAAACTTGCGCACCTGTGACCTGTTCGATTTCTGGAGTATGACGATGATCTAGTAATCCATATGCCGTGAAATCTTCGTCGACTGTGCAAAATAAATTGGTGTTTTTTGCTGCACGACCGGCACCTGAGACACCAGATGCAGCGTCAACTATGACTCCGGTTGTCGAAATGACTCCGGCCTTGACGAGTGGTGTGAGTGCCAAACTTGCCGCAGTTACATAACACCCGGGCGTGGCGATTAATTTTGCTTGCTTCAACTCTGAGCGATACAACTCTGGCAAACCATATACAGCCGACTTAAGTGCTGCTGGTTGTGTGTGATCGAAGCCGTACCAAGTGGGATATAGCGATGCATCTTTTAAGCGAAACGCCGCGCTGCAGTCAACGACTAATCGAACTTTGCCCAACAACTGTGGCACAATTTCTAAACTTGCCTCATGCGGTAAAGCCAGAAATACAACGTCGCATTTGAGTGTTGCTTCGAGTGAATACTCGTCGAAAATCAAATTTGGATACGCCGATGTCAGGCTCGGATACAGCGATGACGCCAGTGAACCGGCTTGCGAATCACCAGTTGCATAAACGACTTTGAACTCGGGGTGCATGGCACAAATTCGCAACAGCTCAGCACCCACATAGCCCGAACCACCCAAAATACCCACAGAAATCATATCTGTATGATTATACGGGATAATGCATAACTATGCAACGACCCTTTTGGGGGTCTTTTTGGCTGCTACCAATTGCTGCTCGTGACACGCTCGTCGCACATAACAACCAGCAAAGTGGTCATTTACGAGACCCAGTGACTGCATCGCGGCATACATCGTGGTCGGACCAACGAACTTAAAACCTCGAGCTCGCAACGCTTTGGATAAAGCCTCAGATTCGGGTGTCGAAGCTTTAATTTCAGAGATCTGCTTTGGCGCTTTATTCTTCGATGTGATCTTTGGGTCTGGCCGAAACGACCAAACGAATGTTGCCAGTGAGCCGAATTCTTTTTGCACTTCGAGCGTAGATTTAGCATTTTGTATCGCGGATTCGATTTTTCCGCGATGACGAACTATCGATTCATCTTTCATCAGGCGGTTCACGTCACGCTGATTAAACCCTGCGACGATCTTGGGATCAAAATTGCGGAAGGCGCGACGAAAAGATTCGCGCTTGCGCAGAATTGTCAACCAACTCAAACCAGCCTGAAAACCTTCTAGGCAAATTTTTTCGTACAACTGATCGTCATTCGTCACGGGTCTGCCCCACTGCAGATCGTGATATTCGATGTATTGGGCGTCGTCACCGCACCAAAAGCAACGCTGTTTCGAATCTGATCCTTTGAGCAACGCCTTGATTTGTTTCACGATTGTCAATTACGAGAGAAAATTTCAGACCGTGCGAAATTGCGCACCAAGTTTCGTTGCCGCGTCTATACAGCGATTGCGGGTTGTGGAAACTTCGGCGTCAGTAAGCGTTCGGTCTTTGGCCTGCAATTGAAATCTGAACGTCAGACTTCGGCTAGATGTTGATGATTCTTGCGCCGTCTCAGAAGCCCGGTAAACATCGAACAACGAAATATCAACTAGTTCTGGCCCTGCTGCTTGGCGCAGTACCTTAAGCAGTGAACTTGCCGCTTCACTGCGCGGAAGTGAAAATGCGAGATCAAAATCGCTTCGTGGAAACCGACTAACAGACTTTGCTGTTGAAACTTTTGGAATCTCATTCAGTAAAACCGAAAGGTTAAGTTCAAAACACGCAACCGAAACATTGATGCCGTGTTTTGCCAGTACTAATGGGTCTATTTCGCCGACACTGCCGAGTAGTTGCTTGCCACGACGCAGAGATGCACTTCGAGTCGGGTGATATCCAGACTCGACATTCTTTTGATCTAATTGCGCCCCGAAGCCCATCGCTGCCGACAACTGGCTCCACCAATCCATTGCTAATTCGCTTGTCGCGCCTGCCGCAACGATGCACAACGATTCGGATTCGTTAGGTAACTCGTTTGGCAACTCGTTTGGTAGCAAGTTTTGCGACTGATCTTGTCGCGCAGGATATACGTGTCCGATTTCAAATAAAGCGATATCGGTTGCGCGATGTGAAAGGTTGTAGCTAATTGCTTTGAGCAAACCTGGTCGCAACGAAGTACGCAAGACACTTTCTTCGAACACGAGAGGGTTGGCAAGTCGAATTGCAAGTTCTTCACTAAGACCTGATTTAGCCAAGTCACCAGGGGCCAAAAACGGATTCGGCATTGCTTCGCTGACACCCAGAGCAAGCACAACTTCACGCAAATCTCGACGACGTTGCTGCATCGGCGACAACCGTCCGTGCATAGTCGACTGCGGAACTATCTTGCCAAGGTTTTCATAGCCAACATGTCTGGCAACTTCTTCGACAAGATCAATCTCTGATTCACAATCTGGCCGCCAAGACGGAACCGCAATTTTAATAACGGCTAATTTCGAAGTGCTGGTTGACTTGGTTGCAAAGCCAATTTTTGCGAGCAATGCGCTGACAGACTTCGCCGTAAGTTTTGTGCCGAGCATTCTGTTCACTTGCGAAACACGCAACGACACTATTTTTTGTTTTGGTGGGAGTGTTTTTTCTTTGACATCTGACGCACCAGCATGAACCACTAATTTTGGACACGATTCGCGCAACAACCCAGCGAACCTGCTGACAGCATGGTCAATGCCGTAAGGATCGACTCCGCGTTCAAAACGCAATGACGCCTCTGACCGCAAATTAAGGCGACTCGCCGTGGCGGCAACTCCAGATGCTTCAAAAAAAGCTGTCTCCAATGCCACACTCGTTGTCGTGGCACTGATTTCTGTGCTGGCCCCACCCATTACGCCAGCCAAACCGATCGGCGTATCGGCACCATCACAAATCAATAGATCTGTTGTTTCTAAAACACGTGTTTGCCCGTCGAGTGTCAACAAAGTTTCTTGATCTCGAGCGCAACGAATTTTGAAACCCTTTGAAACTTTGTCGGCATCAAAAGCATGAGTTGGTTGATTAAGTTCTAATAACACAAGATTTGAGGCATCAACGACATTATTGATCGGTCGCATGCCACTGTTTGTAAGTCGCCGCGCAATCCAATCTGGCGAATTTGTGACGACGACACCAGACATCACAGTCAAGTTGTATCGAGCACAACGCTGTTTATTGAGGATCGAAACTTTCAGTGAACGCACAGCACCCTTTTTCGCTTTATCTCCCGCTGGCGCCACAACTTTGATGCCCAAGTTTGCGCCAAGATCTCGCGCTACCCCGAGGTAGCCGTTGCAATCAGGACGATTGCGCGTCACATCTAAATCAAAAACAGCGTCACTCGATACTTTAAGCGCCGAAAAAACATCCGCGCCGAGTTTGAGATTATTCGGCAAAATTAAAATACCATCAGAATCTGAACCAAGGCCAAGTTCAATACTTGAACAGAGCATCCCTTGGCTTTCAATACCGAGGATTCCGCGAGGTGTGATGACGCGGCCGTCGGGCATATTTGTGCCGAGTGTCGCCAACGGAATCAAATCACCTGGTTTCATATTGAACGCACCACACCAAACATGCAGTTCGACGCCATCACCAGCGTCAACATAAACGCGATGAACTTTCGCCGCATCTGGGTGACGCTGCGTTCGCAACACACGAGCCACGACCACGCCCTTGACCGGTGTGCCGACCGTTTCAACAGACTCAACAGCCAAACCCAAATTCGTCATCGCAGCCGAAAGTTTTTCTTTGTCGGTACCAAACGCACCGAAATCATTTAGCCAAGAATTTAAAATCTTCACTTAAAACTGCCTCAAAAATCGCAAATCGTTCGTGTACATCTCACGAATATCTTCAACACTGTGTCGCTCTTTGGCCATCCGATCAATTCCGAAGCCAAAAGCAAAACCACTGAACTCTTCCGGGTCGATTCCACCACTAGTTAAAACATTTGGGTGAACCATTCCGCAGCCACCCAGTTCGATCCAGGCACCATCGGCACGACGAATATCGAATTCGGCGCTGGGTTCAGTGAACGGAAAAAATGACGGTCGTAATCGGCTCGTGAAATCACTTCCAAAAAATGCTTTGGTAAATGCCTCGATCGTGCCGGCCAAATGCGCGAAGGTGATTCCGCGATCGATGACTAGTCCTTCAATTTGATGAAACACCGGCATGTGAGTCGCGTCGGGCGTGTCACGGCGAAACACACGACCTGGCATGATCGCATAAATCGGCGGTTGCCAGGTTTGCATCACGCGTATTTGCACAGGCGAAGTATGCGTGCGCAACAAAACCGAACCAGGCTCACCGTATTCGAGAAACATCGTGTCAAACTCTGATCTCGCCGGGTGCGACTTGGGCATATTTAATGCTTCGAAGTTATAGAAATCTGTCTCGACTTCCGGGCCCTCGGCAATTTGAAACCCAAGACCGACAAATACATCCTCTAGTCGCTGTGTCGCCTGAGTGACGATGTGACTGTGTCCGCGGCGGCGCCGAGTTACGAATTCACTCAAGTCCATTGCTTCGCGTGCAACTCGAGCAGATATCTCTGAAGTCTCGAGTTCTAACGTGCGAGCCTGCAATGCTGAATTAATTGCGATCGATGCAGAATTCAATAACTGCCCCATCGTGCGCTTGTCGTCAACCGAGGTCAACTTTCCAAGACTATTTTTCAAGGCATTGAGCGGGCTTTCTTTCTTGTTTAATTCGGCACTCAGAGCGCGGACGGCTGCCAAATCTGTTGCCAACGCGATCGCCGCTAGCGCACTAGTTTGCGCCGTCTCGACTGTCTGGCGCATCGCAGAAACAACAGTTTGATCAGACATCGCTATCTAACTTTAGTCTGAGCGATGTTGTCGATAGCGCTAATTATCGTGCTGGCGTTTGACTTCAAAGCACAAAAGAGTTGCCGCCATTGCGACGTTAAGGCTCTCGCCACGACCGGCATGTGGAATCGTCAACCAGCCATCTAATTTTGTATTCGGAGACAATCCATGTGCTTCATTGCCGAGCACAATGGCGATCTTGCCCGACAAATCTGTGGTCGTAAAATTGCTCGAGTTATGCATTTCGTGGCTCGAAGAACCCCACAGCGCAAAGCCGATCTCGCCGACTTCATCGATCGTGACACCCTCATAAACAGGGATATTAAATATCGCACCAGCCGAAGCCCGAACAACTTTCGGACTGAAAGCATCTACTGTGCCGGTTGTTAGAACTACTGCTTTGGCACCAGCCGCCTCTGCCGAACGCAAAATAGTGCCGAGGTTTCCCGGGTCAGAAATTTTGTCGACAACGACAATCCATTCTGAACTGTTTGCCGATGCAAGATT
>BJGF01000046.1 GCA_014190295.1 Actinomycetes bacterium
CAAGAGGGCAACCTTGGTTTAATGCACGCCGTCGAAAAATTTGATTGGCGAAAAGGTTTCAAATTTTCGACATATGCAACTTGGTGGATTCGTCAAGCGATCACTCGTGGCATCGCCAACACAGGGCGCACAATTCGGCTTCCGGTTCATGCTGGTGACACACTCGCCCGTTTGCAAAAAGCACGTTCACGCCTTGAGTTGAAGTTTGGTCGACACGCGACACTTGCCGAACTAGCAGCAGAAGTCGAAATGCCGGCAGACAAAGTAACTGAAGCATTGCGTTTCGCCGCTGAACCGCTTTCACTTTCAGAACCACTGCGTGAAGACGGCGATGCAGAGTTGGGCGATGTTGTTGAAGACCGTTCTGCAGAGTCACCGTTCGAAGTTGCTGCAACCGCCTTGTTGCCAGAAGAAATTTCACGACTGCTCGCACCACTTGATCAGCGCGAGCGTGAGATCTTGGCTCTGCGCTTTGGTCTTGATCGTGGCGAGCCACGCACACTCGAAGAAGTTGGCGAAGCATTTAACTTAACTCGCGAGCGCATTCGACAAATTGAAGCCCGCGCGATGAGCAAGCTTCGTCACCCATCAAGTGACACTGGTGCTCGCGACCTTCTCTCGGTTTAATCACGCCACGACGTGTTGTGCGTCATCGGTGATCTTGTCGAAGACATTGTTGTTTGGTTGCCTGAGTCATTAAATTACGGCACCGACACACCATCGCGAATAGTTAGAACACGCGGTGGCAGTGCATCAAACGTCGCCGTTTTTGCCGCAAGTATCGCGAAGCAAGAAAACCCGAATTCAATAAGTGCCCGACTCATCGCTCAAGTCGGAGATGATCGTCTCGGTGAACAACTAATCGAGGTACTCGAGAATGCTGGTGTTGACCCATGCGTGGTTAGATCTGGTCGCACTGGCTCGATCGTTGTAATTGTTTCTCCAGATGGTGAGCGCACGATGCTCACCGATCGCGCGGCTTCGACTCAACTTTTATCTGCTCCAGATAACTGGTTTGACAATGTTTCATTGTTGCATGTGCCTGCATATTCATTATTTTCCGAACCATTAGCGACGGCAACACGGGCGTGCATCGCCACAGCGCACGAAAAAAATATTCCGGTCACGATTGACGCATCTTCGGCGTCACTAATTGAGGCTTACGGTGTTAGTGAGTTTCGCCAACTTATCGCTGCGATACAGCCCCAGGTTTTATTTTGTAACACCGACGAAGCAAAAACAATCGGGCTGACGGCTGATCCAATCAATGTTCCACTTGTCGTGATCAAGTCAGGCGCCTCGCCAACAATTTTGGTCACTTTTGATGGTTCAACGACGGTCGAAGTTGCCCCAGTCAGACAGATCATCGACACAACTGGTGCTGGTGATGCCTTTGCCGCCGGGTTTTTGAACTCGTATCAGAACATATATATAGGTGTAGATACGATCACTGATATTTCGCTTCGTGATTGTGTGCTGGCTGGTCATCAACTAGCCGCGCGTGTTTTACGCAGTCCTGGCGCGACAATGGAGACCCAATGAATTCATCTCAAATTCGTGTCAGCGACGAGGTCAGATCGGCACTCTCGCAACATAAACCAGTCGTCGCGCTTGAATCAACTATTTTTTCAAATCTGGGTTTGCCCTCACCTGCGAATCTTGAGGCCCTGCAACGATGCACGACTGCATTGCGCAGTCATGGTGTCGTGCCAGCAATTACGGCGGTGCTTGATGGTGTCGCTCGCGTCGGCATCGACGAAAGCGAATGGTCATTAATTCTTGGCCCTGCAAAAAAAGTAGGTGAACGTGAACTTGGATTAGCAATTGCGCAACGCTGGGCCGTTGGTGCAACAACTGTTTCGTCGTCATTGTTGCTTGCTGCCAAAGCCGGGGTTCGTGTTTTCTCAACCGGCGGAATCGGCGGTGTGCACCGTGGCGCCGAAATTTCTGGCGATATCAGCAGCGACCTCGGTGCAATCGCCCAACATCATGTCGTAACAGTTTGCGCTGGTGCAAAATCATTTCTTGATCTACCGCGCACTCTTGAATATCTTGAAACTTTGAGTGTTCCCGTAATCGGTTTCGGTTGTGATTTCTTTCCAGAGTTCACAGTGTGCGAAGGTGACATTCCGATTCCGGCACGTGTCGACACGATCGAAGAACTTGCAAACATTGTGCGCGCAAATGATGCGCTCGGTCGCAGTGGTGGCGTCTTGACTTGCGTGCCAGTCCCAGAAAAAGATGGCTTGTTCAAGTTGTTCATGGACGATGTCACCGAAGTGGCGATAAAAGATGCGACTGCGAAAGGCATTACCGGCGCGGCAGTTACTCCACACATTTTAAAATTTATTGCTCGTGCGACTGAAGACGCAAGCGTTAGAGCGAATCTTTCGCTGGCCGAAAATAATGCACGAATCGCCGCGCAACTTGCGGTCGAACTTTTGCGCACGCAGTAATTATTGGCGGAGGCGGACGGGAATCGAACCCGCCGGACGAGGTTCACTCGTCCCAACCGCTTTGAAGGCGGCGGAGCCCACCAGGTACCCGGACACCTCCATCGCGAAGGCTACTTGTGGATTTTTCAGATGACGCATTTCAATACCCGCGCACACATGCAACAACTCAGACCTAGTTGCGGGCACAAGGCTCAACACCGGGCTCACGAATTGATTCGATAAAAGGAGTGTGCGAAATGATTGTTTGTTGGTCGGTAAAAGGTGGCAGTGGAACAACAGTTGTCGCTTCAACTCTCGCCCTAATTCGCGCCGCCGAATCGCAGCGTGGTGCACTACTAGTCGATCTTGCTGGCGATGTGCCAGCAGTTCTCGGACTCGCCGAACCATCAGGGCCTGGTGTCAGCGAATGGTTTTCGAATTCAGAAAATAGTTCACGCATGACGTTGCAGTCAATCGCAATTCAAGCAACTGCAAATTTGCAAATTATCGCCAGGGGTTCAAATTTATTGAATTCAGATGCAAACTTCAGTGAACTTTGTAGCGCACTAAAAACTTTTGATCTGCCGATTATTATTGACGCAGGTTGTGGCATACCATCGCCCGACTTGTTGGCTCACGCCACTTCGTCTTTACTAGTTACTCGCCCGTGTTATTTATCTCTACGTCGAGCCGCCCAACTCTCGGCAAAACCAACAGGCATTGTGCTGATAAATGAGACTGGCCGTGCACTCGGCAAGCGCGACGTCGAGGCGGTTGTTGGTGCACCTGTGACCGCCGAAATAACTTTTGACGCCGCGATCGCTCGAGCGGTTGACGCAGGTTTGCTCGCCAGTCGACTACCAGCAATCATGTCCAAGCAACTTGCAGCCGTCGCATGAACCGCGCAGTTTTAAGTCGTACACAAGCACACAGTCGTCTCGACGAATTTTTTCGCGATCAAGAAATCCAAGAAGTCATGGTCAACGCCGGTTCGCAAGTATGGATAGAGCGCAACGGAGAACTCTCTCAAGTTGGCACAATTCATCCAGATGACACACGGGCGTTCATTGAGCGAACTCTGCTTCCGCTTGGTCGACGAATAGACATAACCTCACCAGTCGTTGATGCTCGGCTAAGCGACGGTTCACGATTGTGTGCCGTGATTCCGCCAATTGCAATTGACGGACCATGCGTCGCAATCCGCAGATTCAGCGCAAGACAAATACAACTTGATGATTTCGCTTCTTCACGAGTCGTCGAATTGCTACAGCAATTAATTTATGATCGTCGAAATATTCTTGTCAGTGGTGCGGCATCTGCGGGCAAGACGACACTGCTCAACGCTTTGTGCGACTATCTGCAACCCACCGAGCGCATCGTGACGATCGAAGATATCGCCGAACTTCGGCTTAATCATCCGCATGTGCTGCGCCTTGAAGCCCGACCCGCGTCACCTGATGGCAACCAAGAAATCTCGACTCGGTCACTAGTGCGAACCGCACTTCGGCTTCGACCAGATCGGCTGATAATTGGCGAGGTGCGCGGGGCCGAAACACTCGACATGTTGGCGGCCATGAATACCGGGCACAACGGCTCAATGTCGACGATTCATGCCAATAGCGCGCATGACGCGCTTCGTCGCATTGAATCTCTTGTGTTACAACACGCAGCCAACTGGTCTCGAGAAGTAGTGCGTGATCATGTCGCTTCATCGATCAACGCGATCGTGCATGTCTCGAGACATCTCAATGGTTCGCGATCTGTCGAAGAAATTTTACTTCTTGATCAAAATCAAATCTGCAATGCAGTTCAGAACGGGCAAGTCACATCTGAGGCAGCCTTATGAAATATCTGGTTGCAATTTTTGGGGCAATTACTTTTGGTTGTTTGGTAGCTGTATTGGGTTTTTGGTTCGCGCGAACATGGTTAACTCGCCAATGGATCACCGTACGACTTTCACAAATTACTCCGCTTGGTTCAAAGAAACTCACGGCATTAAATACGAAACTCGCACAATCTTCGACGCTGCAACTTGAACAACTCGCTGAAGTCTTAGATACGACGGCGCGTCACTTGCGACTTGGTGAATCACTCGCCAGTGCGTTGCAGGCGGCGGTGTCAACAAATCAATGCGATATTCAAGTGCTACAAAACTTCGCACGTGCATGTACACAGGGCGAAGCAATCAGCGATATTTCTCGGCGGCTCGCAAAATCTGCAACTTCTGATGATCAACTATTCGTGTTAAGAACAATTGAATTGGCGGCGACCGGTGGCGTTGGCGGGGTGATGGCACTCGAGCGCGCGGCAATCGTGTTGCGCGAACGAGCGACACATATTCATGATCGATATTCACAAGCAGCGCAAGCACTGCTGTCAACTCGTGTCTTGTCATGGACACCACTTGTGGTTGCAGGTTGGCTGATAATCACCAGCGGCCCGGTGCGTCACTATCTAGTTCTCAGTTTTTCTGGTTGGGTCTGTTTGCTGCTGGGTATTGGTCTCAATCTTGCAGGACGCAAGTGGATGGAAACGATTATCTCACCACAGGCCAGATCATGATCTCAATCAGCATCCTCGCCGTCATCCTCGGCATCGTGTTTTACAACAGACAACAAAAACAAACATCAGCGCCAGATTTTGGGGCTCACGTTCCTGAATTACTCGATATTTTGCTTGTACTCATTCGCGCAGGTCACAGTCCGGCAGCAGCCGTGTCGCAACTTCATCATTGGGCTCCAGATGATTTATATAAACCATTGATGCAGGCGCACACGCAGTTGATGGCCGGTACTCGTTTTGCTGAAGTAATGAAAACGCTTCGAAACCAACTTGGGCCAAGTGTCTACCCGCTCTGCGACATTTTGGTCAGTGCTGATCGTGATGGTCTGCCAATGACATCGGTGCTCGACCAACTCGCCTATCACTCGCATCTTGAGCGACGACGATTGCAAGATGTTACAGCGCGACAGTTGCCCGTGCGATTGTTATTTCCGCTTACGTGTTGCATTCTTCCTTCGTTCATTTTATTGGCGATGGTACCGCTGCTTGTTAATTCTCTGACAGTCGTTTCTAGTCAACTTTTTTAAGAAAGTACTTTCATGTTTAAACACAAAAATGATTCGGGTCAAGCCACAACAGAATATGCTCTCGTGCTACTCGGTGCGGCAGTGATCGCACTATTAGTAATCGCCTGGGCGACAGACGGGGGTGGCGCAGGACGCATCGGTGAACTCTTCGACACCGTCTTATCTGGAATCTTCAATCGCACCGATGCCGTCGGTTAAAGATTTCTGATTGGTCTAAAAATTGAAACCTTATGCAGCCGAGACTGGTCAAGCCACGGTCGAGTTTGCACTGGTGTTGCCGTTTCTATTTTTATTTTCGCTGTCAGTCGTTCAAGTTGGCAGTATTGCCAACGATCAACTTGCTCTTGGCCACGCGGCCAGGTCTGCTGCACGCGCAATATCACTTGGCGATGTAACTGATCAAAGTGCTGGCCAAATTGCAAGCAACGCCGTAGACAACACGACCACGCTTAAAAATATTCGGATCGATGTTGAACTTGGTGGCAAGTTTGCTCAAGTCGCACTGAGTTACACGCGAAAGATAAATATCCCGATCATCGGCCGACTAATTAATGAGGTGACTTTGCATTCAAGCGCGACGATGCCTCGCGAATTACAGGTAACTAGTTGAGTTTGCGCATGCCTTTGCGGTTTGAGAGTCTGACCCGAACTTTTTGCTCATCTTCTAGCGCTAATTCTTCGGCTACTAATCGTCCCATGCTTTCAAGTCGCTCTAAAGAAAGTTCGCCACGGGCAATCGAGGCATGAACCGCACAACCCGGCTCGTCTTGATGTTTGCAATCGCGAAATTTGCACAGTTCAGCAAGCGAGAAAATGTCAGCAAAAGCTCGTTCAATACCCCGGCCACTTGTCCATAAATTCAACGCCCTCAAACCAGGCGTATCAATTAGCCAGCCGCCGTTGGGCAAAGCCACTAGATCGGCAGCCACCGTCGTGTGTCTTCCACGTTGGTCACCCTCGCGAACTTCACCAACTTGTTGATTCGTGGTTCCGACGAGTCGATTGACAAGAGTTGACTTGCCCACGCCACTGGCACCGAGCACCGCAACTGACTTGTGGCCTTCTCCATATTTTGCCAACTCGTCCAAACCGTCACCAGTCAAACCACTAACAACATGACAGGCGATGCCGCACACTCTGGCAACATCACGCAAAGAAGCAACGTGCTCAGGTGCGTCTGACAGATCATTTTTTGTTAAAACCAAAACTGGAGTTGCACCACTATCAAACGCCAAAACAAGTTCGCGCTCAACTCGTCGCTGATTTGATTCGTTCGTTGCGGCATGAACAATGAATACTGTGTCGATGTTTGCAGCAACAGCATGTTGCTCGGCGCGAATCGCATCTGATGAAGCGCGACGAATTAGCGCAGAATATCTCGGCAAAACTTGTTCGACACGTTCAAGATCTTGAGTGACCGCAACCCAGTCGCCAACTGCGACATCGGCACCAATATTTCTTACGCGAATCGTGCCGCTTTGTTGTGGTGATGCACTCATTTTGATCGTGCTCCACCCTCGATCAAGTCGACTGACGCGACCAATTATAAAAGTAGAATCAATTTTTTCTGCCGCCTCTTCGAGTTTTGTATTCCATCCGAGTTCGTGCAGATTGTGGCGCATGTCATCATTTACGCTACCGACGCAACCCATAGTGCATTTGGATTAAAACAGATAACCTTGACAAGCCCATACTTGACCACCTAACGATGAAACTACATGCCTAACGCTCTCGTCATAGTCGAATCACCTGCAAAAGCCAAAACGATCTCCAAATTTCTTGGGGATGGTTTCGATGTGCGTGCATCAGTTGGACACATTGCCGATCTTCCGAGCAAAGGTTTATCAGTCGATGTCGAGAATTCTTTCAAGCCAAATTATGAATTAACAGAGCGTGGTGCGCAAGTAATTAAAGAACTAAAAGCGCTACTTAAGAATGCCGACGAGCTCTATCTGGCAACCGACGAAGACCGTGAGGGTGAGGCGATTGCTGCTCACTTGATGGAGTATCTCAAACCGAAGGTTCCAGTCAAGCGAATGGTGTTTCACGAAATTACTAAATCCGCCATCAGCGAAGCACTCGAACATACTCGTGATATTGATTACAAACTTGTTGACGCGGCTGAAGCACGAAGAATTTTGGACCGCCTTTACGGATACGAAGTTTCGCCGATTCTGTGGCGCAAAGTAAATCGCGGCTTGTCGGCTGGTCGTGTGCAAAGCCCATCAATTCGTTTGGTGGTCGAACGCGAACAAGAACGAATGGCACACATCGCTGCCGGTTACTGGGATCTAGAAGCCACTAGTGCAACTACTCCTATATTTACTGCAAGTTTGCAATCAGTAGATGGCAGCCGAATCGCACTGGGCAAAGATTTTGATTCGCTCGGCACCGTTAAAGAAGGTGTGGTCGTTATTACTGAATCACGCGCTGCTGATTTGGTTAATGGTTTGGCCGCCATCGATCTGAAAGTCAGAAGTGTTGAAGATCGTCCTTATCGCAAATCACCCCGTGCGCCATTTATGACCAGCACCCTGCAACAAGAGGGTGGCAATAAATTGCGAATTACCGCCAGCGAAGTTATGCGTCTGGCACAAGGACTTTACGAAGGTGGTTTCATCACCTATATGAGAACCGACAACGTGATTCTTGCCGATGACGCACTGACTGCTGTTCGCAATGAAATCACAACCGCTTTTGGCCAAGATTTTCTTTCTGCTGAACCACGGGTCTACAAATCGAAGGTCAAAAATGCGCAAGAAGCCCACGAGGCGATTCGCCCAACACTGCCACTGCGTAGCCCAGATGTAATTTCTGGTGAAGTAAACGCACGCGAACTGGCACTCTACAAAATCATTTGGCAACGTACTCTTGCTTCACAGATGGCAGACGCCACCGGCACAACTGTCACGGTCAAACTTGGCGCGACGGCATTATGTGCCCCACAAGCAGACTGCGAATTTTCAACCAGCGGAACCACAATTAATTTTGCTGGCTACCGTCAGGCTTATCAAGAAGTAGAAGACGAGACTGACTCAGAAGAAAAAGAAGCATTGTTGCCAGCAATGAAAGTTGGCGACAATATTCAAATTGAAAAGTTCGTAGCAAGTGGCCACATGACTTCACCACCTGCTCGATACACCGAACCTACGCTCGTGAAAAAACTTGAAGAACTTGGCATTGGTCGACCAAGTACCTATGCGGCGATTCTTGGCACGATTCTCAACCGCGGATACGTATGGAAGAAAGGTCAAGCAATCGTTCCATCGTGGACAGCATTCGCTGTGGTCAAACTAATGAAGAACCACTTCACAGAATTAGTCGACTACACGTTTACTGCCACTGTCGAAGAAGAACTTGACGAGATCTCACAAGGTCTGCGCGTCAAAGAGGTTTGGCTTGGAGAATTTTATTATGGCAATGGCAAAGAGTTGCCTGGATTAAAGCCACTAGTTGAACACAACATCGCCAATATCGATGCGGCGACTCTGAATTCGTTTCCTGTTGGGGTGCACCCGACAACTGGCGAAGAAATAATCTTGCGCCCCGGAAAATTCGGCCCATACGTGCGTTGTGGCGAAAATACGGCATCCGTTCCGGAGACAATGACGCCAGACGAATTAAATGTTGAAATCGCGGTCGCATTGTTGGCCGCGCCGAAATATATCGATCCGATCGGTGAACTAGATGGGCTCGAAGTATTTTTGAAGACCGGTCGCTATGGCCCCTACGTGCAGTGGGGCACGATTGAAAATCCACCGCCCGATTTAGAAAAGCCAAAAATGGTTTCACTTTTCAAATCAATGGCGATTGAAAATGTGACGATGGTCGAGGCCTTGAAACTTTTATCGTTGCCACGAACCGTTGGTGCCGATCCTGTTGATGGCGAGATCATCACTTCGCAAAACGGTCGCTACGGTCCATACATCACGAAAGGCAAAGACAGTCGCACTCTTGAAAGTGAAGATCATATTTTCTCGATCACAATTGAAGGGGCGTTGGCAAAACTTGCCGAGCCAAGAGTGTTCGGTCGACGCGGTCCGGCAAAGCCACCACTCAAAGAATTCGGCGCAGACCCAGTTAGCAATCGACCAGTTGTCGCCAAAGATGGAAAGTTCGGCACGTACGTAACTGACGGCGAAACTAACGCAAGTCTCACTCGTGGTGATCGTCTTGAATTCATCACACCTGAGCGCGCATTTGAATTGCTGGCGATTCGTCGTGACTACACAGCATCTGGTGGCCAAGGTAAAAAAAAGACCAAGAAGGCCGCTAAACCGAAAAAGTCTGTTGCCAAAAAAGTTGCAAAATCAGCAGCTAAAAAATCGGCGAAAAAGCCCGCTAAAGCGGCTGCCAAAAAGAGCCCTAAAAAGCAAACCAGCCCTGCAACAAACACCGACGAAGCCGCCTAGAAGACCCGCCCTCTAGGGTTGCATTGTGAGTTTGGGCAAATACATCGCATTCGAGGGTCTTGAGGGTTGCGGCAAAAGCACGCACGTCAAGCGATTGGCAACTCGGCTCGATGCTGTCATGACTCGCGAACCTGGCGGCACTGCGATTGGTTCAATGCTGCGAAATGTGTTGATTGATCCGACGAATACAAACCTGTCGCCGCGCACCGAAGCGTTGATGATGGCGGCTGATCGCGCGCAACACATTACCGAATTAATTTCTCCGACACTTGCTGCTGGGCGACATGTTGTTTCTGATCGCAGCGTTTATTCGTCACTTGCCTATCAGGGATACGGTCGTCGGCAAGATCTCGTCGAGTTGAAGCGTCTCAACGATTGGGCGATCGGCGGTCTGTGGCCCGATCTTGTCATATATATAGATGTGCCAATCGAAATGTTGCTTGAGCGTCTGAAGAAACGCGAACTCGACAGATTCGAGCGTGAAGACCGCAATTTTTTCGAGCGGATTGATGCCGGGTTTCGTGAAATGGCTGCGAGTGACCCAAAGCGCTGGCTCGTCGTCGATGGTACGCCCGCCAAAGACGAGTTAGAAAAAACAATTTCTGACGGACTGTTCGCGCGTCTAGCAATCTGATGGCATCGTTGTGGACACAAATTGTTGGTCAAGAGCGAGCGGTTGAACGCTTGCGTCAATTCGCAACAACAAGTGTGCAATCTTTTCTTTTTGTTGGGCCAGAAGGCTGTGGCAAAGAAAGTGTCGCTCGGGTCTTTGCAGCAACGTTAATCAATGGCAATGACAGCGACACTTCTCGTGAAGCAGATTTAATAATGCGCGGCGAGTTCGCCGATGTCAATGAAATATTTCGTGTTGGTGCCGCTGTCGACAAAGATGAAGCAGAAAGCATCGTCATTCAATCTTCGACTACTCCACTTGAAGCCAAACTAAAAGTGATAATTATCCACGAAGTTCACTTAATGCGAGATGCTGCTGCGGTTCGGCTTCTGAAAACTATTGAAGAACCCGCCAAGCAGATCATTTTCATTCTTCTTGCCGACCAGATCGTGCCTTCGCTGACAACAATCAATTCGCGTTGTGTAACCGTAAGCTTTTCGCGATTAACCGACCAAGATGTAGCAACCGGATTAATCAATGATGGAGTATTTCCAGATACCGCCCTCGCAGTAGCCAAGGCAAGCCAAGGCAATCTCGATCGAGCAAGACTGCTCGTGACCGACAATCATTTGGCGCGACGACAAGAAGCATTTGCGACGATTGCACTGCGACTTGACGGCACAGGCGCCGCAGTCGTCAAAATTGTTGCTGATCTGATGGGTCATCTTGATCAAGCAGCTGAGGCTCTCGTCGTGCGACACGAGCGAGAATTAACCGACCTCGAAGAGCGAGTTGCGTTGACTGGTGAGCGTGGCAGTGGCCGAAAAAATATCACTGATCGACACAAGCGCGAACTTCGCAAACTTCGCACCGACGAACTGCGCAGTGGTTTAGGAAAGTTTGCAAGTCAATATAGTGAATTGCTTTCTGCCCAACCAGAACTTGCAGATGGCGAAGAAATTATCGCGGCGATTCGACTGATTCATAAAACAATTGCAACATTGTCTTTAAATGCAAACGAAACTCTTGCCTTGCACGCTCTGCTTCTAAAATGCCCATCACTTAGTGCCCTCTCACGCAACAGCACCGCTCTCGTCGGCTGACCTAATAGATTTATAGAATGTCAGTCAGCAGTTCAAGCCCGATGGTCACTGGGTTGTCAGTCGTCATACCTGCATATGACGAGCTTTTAAATCTGCGCGAGCTCTTGCCTGAAATTAAACGAGTTACCCAGCAATTACAGAATTTCTCTACTGAGATCCTTGTTGTTCTTCCAAGTATTGCTGAACCCGAAGAAATTCAAGAAATTAAAGATTTTGGCGCAACTGTAATAATGCGACAACCAACCGATTCGTTCGGAGATGCTCTTCGCAGTGGCTTCGCCGCAGTTTCTGAATCATCCGAATTTGTGCTCGTCATGGACGCCGACTATTCACACAATCCCCTTGCGATACCGCGATTGCTAGCAGCATCCTCAGGGGCACATGTGGTAGTTGCCAGTCGTTACACGCACGGGGGCACGACAGCAAATTCTTTGCTACTGAAAATAATGAGCCGTCTGCTTAATCTTGCCTACAGCATCGTTTTGGGTATCAATTGTCGCGATATATCGACGAATTATAAACTTTATAGGCGATCAGACCTTAAGAATATCGTCTTGAACTGTAAAGACTTTGACATTGTCGAAGAAATACTTTTTAAAGTCAAATCAATTCACGGGCATTCTTTTGTGATTAGAGAAGTACCAGATCATTTTTATGAACGAAAGTTTGGGGTGACCAAAAGACAACTTGGACCGTTCATTATCTCGTACTTTCGCACGCTTGTACGATTAAAAATTAGTTCCAAAAAAAAATGAAGATACTGATAGTGGGTGCATCTGGTTTTTTGGGTAGAAAACTTTTTAATGATCTTTTGGCAGATAAACACGACGTTGTGGGTTCATCACGAACAAAACGCGGTTTCTTAAGACTTGATATTACTGACCATGAAAATTTAAAATTAGTGTTAGAACAAGGAAACTTTGATACCGCCATCAATCTTGCAGCAGTTGGTGTCACCGCAGGAACTGGCAATGAGCAAGAAATGGTTCGAGTAAATTCTGATGCAGCCATTGACTTTGCTCGCATATTGTCAAACTTAGATAGCCCTCCCACGTTGATACATATTGCAAGCAGCACAGAACCAACCGGTAACGTGCAACCCGAATCTCCATATAGCAAGAGCAAGGCTGAAGGAACTGCGGCTGTTGTTGCTGCACTCTCGCAGACACAAATACCACTTAAAGTCTTACGAATTCACAACACCTACGGGCCAATGCAACCCGAAGGACGGTTCGTTATGTCTTTAATAAATAAATTTCGCAATAACGAAGAAGTGCATCTTAATTATCCAAACAGAGTTAGAGATTTTTGTCTTATTGATGACGTTTCTCAACACATTGTCAAGCTTGTTACACAAGAACACACCGGCATCTCTCATAATGAAATCGGTACAGGGACAGGAGTAACTCTCATCAACGCTGCAAATATGATTTGTAAGACAGTTGGAGCTTCTGAAAGTTTGATAACAAGTAACTCTTCCGAAGTCCTTGATCTAAACTCAATTCAAGTAGCAGATAATTCACTCGCTGGGTTTTGCAAATGCGAAACGACTTTGCAAGGCGGTCTGAATAATTTAGTAGGGAGTCTTTCATGAGATGGCTGGTAACGGGTGGAGTTGGATTTATCGGCACTAACTTGGTGACTCATTTAGTAGAAACAGGAAACGACGTAGTCATTATCGACGACATGTCAAGAATTGGAGTCGATCTTAACGCTAAATTTTTGAAAGAAAAGCTCGGAATAAAACCCAACAAAATTGATGTATCCAGAAATGACGATTTATTGACATTTTTTCGAACACAATCCAAGTTTGATGTCATTGCACATTTAGCCGGTCAAGTCTCATTACTTGAATCGATCAACGACCCAATGCGTGATTTTGCAATTAACGCTCAAGGAACCCTGAACATACTGAATCACATTCGCATGACGAGTGACGAAACAATCGTCTTAGGTATGAGTTCAAATAAACTTTATGGCGATCTCAATAAAATTAGATTCTCTGAAACTGATACTCGATATGTAGCAACAGAATGGCCAAACGGCTTTAACGAAAGTTTGCCACTTGATTTTCATGGTCCATATGGATGTTCGAAAGGCGTAGCCGATCAGTATCTTGCAGATTTTTCGCGCACCTACGGTCTACGTACCGCAAGTCTTCGACAGTCTTCGGTTTATGGCCCACACCAGCACCCGCGCTCTGATCAAGGATGGGTAACGCATTTAGTAACTGAGGCAATTAATGGTCGAGAAATTCAATTAAATGGAATCGGCAAGCAAGTCAGAGACCTACTTCACGCCGTTGATCTTGCAAAGTTATTCGTGTTACTAGCTGAAAACGTTCAAGCGTTCTCCACTCATCAACTCAATGTTGGTGGCGGTCAATCTAATTCTCTATCAATTCTTGAATTATTTTCACGTCTCGAGCAAACTCTTGGCATTAAAGTCATGTTCAAAACAGGACCAGAACGTCCAAGTGACCAAAAAGTCTTCATTTCAGATAATTCAGCTGTTACTGCTTTGACGGGCTGGCAACCAGAAATTAATCTTGATTTTGGATTGTCTCAACTCGTTGAATCAGTTCAATCTAAAAAGCACACCGTCTGAATTCCGATAGTTTATAAGTTCACGCCCGGGTAGCTCAGTGGTAGAGCAACGCACTCGTAATGCGTAGGTCGCGGGTCCAATTCCCGCCTCGGGCTCCACTGTCGTCGGCGAAATCTAGTTTTTTACTTCGACAACTAAGAGTTCGG
>BJGF01000047.1 GCA_014190295.1 Actinomycetes bacterium
CACCTTGTGGGTTGACCTTACTTTTATCAAGCTCTGGCCACGAGCGTAAACACGCCAAACTTTGTGCCGCAAAGGCTTCGTTAAGTTCAACACTGTCAATATCATCCCAAGTAAGGCCTGCAAGTGCAAGTGCTTTTTGCGCAGCCTCGACTGGGCCGATTCCATAAAGTTGCGGCTCAACTCCGGCGGTTGCTCGTGAAACTATTCGAGCAAGCGGTTTCGCACCGGTTCGACTTAACGCCGCACTCGACATCAGCAATGTTGCTGCTGAGCCATCATTCATTGGCGAAGAATTACCGGCGGTGACAGTGCCACCTTTACGAAAAACAGGTTTTAAGCTCGCAAGCTTCTCTACGGTGCTGTCAGCGCGGATACATTCATCGCGAGCAAGTTCGAGGTTGGGATATGCAACGACTTCATTTGCAAAAAACCCTGAAGCCCAAGCGGCAGATGCTTTTGCATGAGATGTCGCAGCGAATTGATCTTGTTCATCTCTGGTTATCGAATATTTATCAGCAAGCAATTCGGCGCCTTCACCAAGCGCAACAGTCCACGCTTCTGGCATATTTGGATTAATCATTCGCCACCCAAGTGCTGAGTTCCACATTTGCTCGTGCGAAGTCGGAAATGCCTTTGACGGCTTAAGCATCACCCAAGGAGCTCGAGTCATTGATTCAACTCCTCCTGCGATGACAACATCAACTTCGCCTACGGCGATTGCACGGGAAGCACTAAAAACTGACTCTAAACCTGAACCACATAAACGATTTACAGTCGCACCTGGCACTGTTGTTGGAAGTCCGGATAGTAAAACTGCCATTCGAGCAACGTTTCGATTATCTTCGCCTGCACCATTTGCATCACCAAAATAAACTTCGTCAATGTCGGCAGGATTCAAGTTTTGATTTCGAGCAATTATTGATTTAACTGCGTGCGCAGCAAGATCATCGGCGCGGACTCCAGATAATGCTCCGCCCAATTTGCCAATCGGTGTTCGAACAGCATCAATTATGTAAACGTCCTGTATTGCAGAATTAGCCATGACCTAATTACCTCTCTGATCAAATTGAAAATTTTCAATGTGCACACGCCGTTTAACGGGGAAGACAGTAAGTTTGGGAAACTTTCTAAGTAACAAACCCCAGATTCCGCCTTTGACAAAAAGAGCAAAAATTAACGCAACAACGCCAGTCAGAATCAAGAAAGTTGGGTCTGAGAAAAATTCGTGCTTGCTCACAAAGTCACGAACTAAATAATAAAGAACTGCACCGATAATCGGTCCTTCAATCGTGCCGATGCCACCTATCACTACCATCACAATTATTGGTGCTGTCCAAGAACCAATATTGAATGCCGCGTCTGGTTGCACACTCAGCCCCTTGATGTAATACGTGGCGGCTGCTAACGATGTAAAAAACGATGCAACAATGTACGCGACAAATCGCACACGATATGAGTCAACACCAAGCGACCTAGCCCCAGTTTCGTTATCGCGAACTGATTGAAGTGCCAAACCAAAGCGACTTCGCAAAAAGAGATAGACAAAAACCACTGATACAACAGCTACTGCAATCGCAATAAAAGTTGTCACCTGATATCGACCGCTCTTAAGTGACTCTGATACTTCAAGGCTGGTACCTGTACCCGCCCCAATGACAGAGCTTTGATTATTTTTTACAATCAGCCTGACAACTTCAGCAATTACCCAAGTACCGATGGCGAAATATCCACCACGCAATCTAAACGCAACTAAACCCAGCGGAATGGAAATTATTGCAACAATGATCGCCGATGGGATAACGGCTAAGTAAATATTTATTCCAACTCCATTTGCCAGAACAATAAGCGAATATGCGCCGAGCCCGACAAAGGCCTGCTGGCCAATTGAAATTAATCCACTAAAGCCTGTCAACAGGTTCCACATAGATGCAAGCACGATAAAAACACAAATGTCAATTATTTTCCCTTGCGATGCCTTGTTGTCACCTGAGGCAATAAACAGCATCCAAAAAACACAGATCAAAAGTACTGATTGACAGATTCGACTCGTAACGGTCGTGCGACTAACGCTGAATTCTTGAATGCTTGTCATCGAAGTTCGTCTTTCCCGAAAATTCCCATTGGCCGTACTAGCAACACGATCAAGAAGACAAGATGACCGATTAGTTGCTTCCAACCTGGGTCGATCTCGGCGCCAATTGTCTGTGAAATTCCAAGAATTATTCCACCGCAGAGGGTTCCCCAGAGCGATCCGAGACCTCCGATAATGACTGATTCAAATGCATATATAAGGAGTGCTGGGCCGTCGGCTGCAGAAAACTGCGTCTGCATGCCGTTGAAAATGCCAGCGAGCGCCACCGTTGTAACGGCGATTGCAAAAGCGACCGCATAAATAGAGCGAATGTTTACCCCCATCAGTCGGGCGATATCCGGGTCATCTGATGTCGCTCGAAACGCTCTGCCAATTCTGGTTCTACCAATGAATAGCGAGAGTAAAACCAAAACCAAAACTGCAACTACAAATCGACTTAGCGGAAACAGCCCAATCACGACATCGTCCCCAACCAATTTGAGAGACTGATTGCCGAATTCTCCAATATTCAATGCTCTTGGATTCGCTGCGTATTGCTGCAAGAGAACATTCTGTATTGCAATTGACAATCCGAAAGTTGCAACTATTTGATACGACGGATCAACGCCAACGACACGATTGAAAACCGCAACTTGTAATCCAATACCGACAAGTGCGGATAACGGCAGAACCACAAAAATCGCCAAAAATGGACTGAGCCCAGTTGCTAGACAAAAAGTAGATGCAATAAATGCTGACCCGACGGCAAGATCTCCATGTGCCAAGTTGACAAGTCGCATTACACCAAATGAAACCGAAAGCCCGGTCGCATACATTGCATAAAGTCCGCCAACTAAAACTCCTTGAATTATCGCATTAAACCAATTCACTTGTTGACACCAATCCCGAAATACGCGGACGCAATTTGCTCTCGTGAAAGATCAGAAGGTTTGCCTTCTAGCGAAACTTGACCCTCGAGCAAACAGTATGCATATTCGCTCGCTGACAATGCTTGATTAGTGTCTTGCTCAACATAAATTAGAGAGCATCCAGTTGCACGAATTCTTGGAAGAATTTCGTAGAGTTTTTTTACAACTATCGGGGCAAGGCCGAGAGAAACTTCGTCAAGCAAAAGCAGTCGGGGGTTGCTCATTAGCGCGCGACCAATTGCCAACGCCTGCTGCTCGCCCCCAGAGAGTTTGTCGGCACGTCTATCAGTAAGTTTTGCCAACATCGGAAACACCTCGTAAACAAGCTCACGATTCCAGACTCCCTGTCGTCGAGAATATGCGCCGATTGAAAGATTTTCATCAACTGTAAGGCTTCGAAAAATTCGTCGACCCTCAGGGACTAATGCAATTCCCCTATTCAATCGCTCGTGGGGTTGCAAATTCACAATTGATTCACCGTCAAAAATTATTTCGCCGAAGATCACATCAACAACGCCGGCTATAGATTTCAATAGCGTTGACTTTCCCGCGCCATTGGCGCCGATAACTGCGATTGCTGCACCTTCATTTAGATTCAACGAAATATCGAACAACGCTTGAAACTGCCCATAACCAGCAGATATATTTCGTACTTCAAGAAGCGACATCTAAAAACTACTCATTACCCAAATAGATACTCTGCACTTCAGGTGAAGCCATAACCGATTTCGGATCGCCACACATCAACATCCGCCCATAGTCAATTGCCAAAAGTTGATCTACGACTTCAAGCAGTGCGTGCACAATGTGCTCAATCCAAATTAAGGTGATGCCAGTTGTACGAATTAATTTAATTGTCACAACTAAATCGTGAACTTCCATTTCTGTAAGTCCGCCTGCAATTTCATCCAGCAATAAAACCGAAGGCTGAATTGCGAGTGCTCGAGCCAACTCAAGTCTTTTTCGTTCAAGCAAAGTAAGTTGGCCAGCAACCACATTTGCTTTTGAAGTCATCCCAGTTGTTTCAAGAGCGAAACCACATGCTTGGTTTATGGTCTTTGACTTTCGCAATTTTCCGCGTCCAAAGGTTGCGCCGACAAGAATATTTTCATAAACAGTTAGACCTTCGAATGGTCTCGGAATTTGCGACGTACGACCGATTCCTTTGCGGCTTCGCTGATGACTAGGCACGCTGGTGACATCTGCGCCCTCGAACAACACACTGCCACTAGATGGTGCTAGGTCTCCAGCGAGAATATTTAGCATCGTGGTTTTGCCAGCACCGTTTGGCCCGACGACACCCAACGCTGAACCCGATTTTATGGCTACATTCAAATTTTCAAGAACTGTGAGGGTTCCGAATTGCTTCGAAACCCCCACAAGTTCAAGTAACTCTGTCACTTCTAATATTTTCTGCTATTTATGCCGTGATTGGCTCGATAGTTCCACCAGTTGGCACACCAGGATTGAGGCTGTTATCAACAATCACTAGGTCATAACCGGTTGGAGTATCGGCTTCGCGCCATTGACCGCCACACAACTTTGTCTTAGCAACGTTTGGAATTGGTCCACTTGTGAAGTCGACTGTTCCGACGATGGTGTCAAGTTTCATTGTCTTGATTGCATCGCGAACAGCAGTCTTATCGGTGCTACCCGCTGCAACGAGTGCCGCAATTGCAACTTCGAACAATGCGTGAGCAAAACCAATTGGTTGTGTCCACTGTGCACCGCTTGAGGCTGTGTATGCATCGGCTACTTCTTTCGCAGATGCACCAGTCAGCGAGCTTGAGAAAGGATGGTTAGGACTCCACCAAACTTCAGAAGAAAGACCAATGCCATCTTTGCCAAGTGCTTGAATCGATTCTGGGAAGAGCAATGCTTTTCCGATTGATGCAGCCTTTGGTACGAAGCCTTGTTGTTTTGCTTGCTTCCAGAAAGTTGGGAAATCTGGAGGAATCACTACGCCAGTGATAATTTCAGCTTTCGCTTTCTTGAACGCAGCAATTTGTGCTGTGAAGTCTTGGTTGAGGTTTTCGTATCGACCTGGATCGGTCAATGTGAAACCTGCAGCAGTTACCGCTGGAGGGAAACCAACTGTGGTATCTCCCCATACGTTTCCGTCACCATCATTCGGAAACAATCCACCTATTGACTTGTTGGTGTCAAGTGAACTCCACATTGAAATGAATTGTGGAATAATGTCTTCAAGACCCCAAAAGAAGTGGTATGTCCAGTTGAAAGTTGTCTCTCCTGGCTTTCCACCTCGACCGATGAACCATGCTTGCCATGGTGCGATACTTGAAATACAAGGCACACCGTTTGCTTCACACTGATCTGCTACCGGATTGGTTGTGTCTGGAGTATTTCCTACAAGCATCAAGTCAATTCCATCTTCGGTGATCAACTTGCCAGCCTTAGCAGCCGCCTTTGTTGGATCAGACTCAGAGTCCTCGGAGAGGATTTCTACTTTGTATGACTTGCCACCAACACGAAGTCCATCAGCGAGAAATGTTTTAATTCCCTCGAAAATGAATGCATCTGCCGAAGCAAATGCTGCAAGCGGACCTGTCGCTGGTGAAACGTAACCGATTTTGATGGTGCCGTCAGCGCCACCTCCACCAGTGATACCAGTGTCTGTCGCAGGTGCAGTCGTTTCTGCAGTTGCAGTCGTGTCTGTAGTTGCGCTGTCTGACTTTGAACATGCAGCAAGAATCGCTGCTGCGATTCCGCCACCACTCAACGCGAGAAACTTACGTCTCCCAATCGGGGCTCGAAAGCCACTGTCTTGTTCTATATTTTCATTCATTTATCTCTCCCTTTTTTGGTTTATGTTTTATTTTTATAATTAATTCGTTAAATAAATTCAATTCTCTAATTTGTCGCTAGCGGTCTGACTCCATCGAAAGCTCCTTTCAACAGCAACTCAATTGATGCTGCGTCGAAGTTTCGAGGATTGGTGCGAATCTCAGCTGCAGCCCGAGTTGCCACTTCTGCAAGATTCTCACGATGCAAGCCAAGTTGCGCTAGTGACGATGGGACGCCGCTGCGTTTTGCAAGATCCCAAAGACTTCCCGCGACATCGTCTTGGCGGCAATCTAAAGCATGCGCTAACTGGGCCATTTCAAATGGCAAGACAGGTGCGTTGAAGGCAATTGCATGTGGCAAAACAACTGAGTGTGCGTCGGCATGAACTAACCCGAACGCCCCGCCCAAAACGTGACAAATCTTGTGATGAAAACCAGCCGACGTATCGCCTAGCGAGATGCCAGACATTGCGGCACCATATAGCAGTTGAGCACGAGCCTCAATATTTTTTGGGCTTGACATGACAACCGGTAACGACAAATTTATTGCTCGAATGCCCTCAAGCGCAATCGCCGTCGTAATCGGGTTACAACCTGTTGCGTAAAGCGATTCAACGCTGTGTGCAAGGGCATTAAATGCGGATGCGCCAGTAACGCTTATCGGTAAGTCGACAGTCAACTCGGCGTCATACAGAGAAACACGAGGCAAGACAATTGCATCACTACCTGTCTGTTTGTGTCGGTCTCCGGTTAATCCATAAATAGTTGTTTGCTCACTGCCTGCATAAGTTGTCGGTATTGCAATGATTGGAATTCGGTGTGAAAGCGCAATTGCTTTGGCCAAACCTGTTGATGACCCGCCGCCAACACATACAACCAAATCGGCGTTCGAATCAGTTACCGCATTACGTGCTGATTCTGCGAGTTCAACAGGCACGTGTTGTTTGACATCTGTCCAAGTTGAAACCAATTTATTGCCAACCAAATCTTCAATTGATTTTCGAAGCGCTATCGCACCACCATCAATAATTAAAAAAACTTTCTGCGCATTTAGTTCCGAGACTTCGGCACCTAAAGTGTTGCGAACACCAGGGCCGAAAACCATTTTGCGATTTCTTTGCACATAAGTAAACGATGTAGCGCTCATGTTGCGCTCTGTAATTCTCTTAGAGCGTTAACTTCACGATCAGTTACCGCTTCTGTTGTAATAACATTTTCAGCAATACGAAGTTTCCATCCTGTATTTTCGACGCACTGTTCGGCTGTTACTCCAAGATGCATTTGTGTTTGCACAAGTTCGCACGTCTCTGGATCTGGCTCAAGAACCCCAAGATCAGTTATGACAATTTTGGGCCCTCCGCCTCGCAGACCCAATCGCTCACGGTGACCCGGGCCATCACCAAAACCAAAAGAAGTTCTAAAGTCACACCGATCAACAAAAGCCCTTTTTGTTTGACGCATGATCACAATTACTTGGCCGGCAGTAGCGGCAATCTCTGGTGCCCCGCCAGCACCTGGCAAGCGGGTCTTTGGTTTTTCATACGAGCCAATAACCGTTGAATTGATGTTTCCGAATTTGTCGAGTTGCGCACCGCCAAGAAAACCAACATCAATTCGACCAGCCTGCAACCAGTACGAAAATATTTCTGGAACGCTCACAACCGAGTCTGAAGTATCAGCAAGTTCACCGTCTCCGATTGATAAAGGCAACCGCGTTGGCTTTGAACCAATGCATCCTGACTCATATATAAGGACAGGCTCAGGAGAATATAAATGACGCGCAAGGTTTGCAGCGGTGCTTGGCAGCCCGATACCAACGAAACAAGCAGCCTTGCCAGCGGCAGCCAATGTGCCCAAAACCCGCGCAGCATTGACGATCATCAAATCATCAGTTGAGATTTGATTTGCGCTAGTTGATGCGATATCCATTGGCTTACACCAAAGCCGAAATGCCGACTGATCGGCTGAAAGAATCAAAATCTGTCGTACCTAATATGTGATTCTTTACCCATTCCACGAAACTCTCGCGATCTTTTGCGATGTCATCCCAAGATTTGTAAAACGAATTATCTCGTTCGCTATAACCAGATGCATAGCTTGGATGCGCACCATTACTCACGAGACAAACCGCGCTTACGACCCAAGAAGGAATAACAACTCCTCCGCTAACTGGTGTTAATTTGTCAACAATTTCTTCAACGGTGACGATTGATGCTTTGGCAGCGAGCACAGATTCACGTTGCACACCAAGAAGACCCCAAATTTGCACATTGCCTTCGCGGTCGGCACGTTGCGCATGAATTATCGAAACGTCTGGATTAATTGCTGGCACAGCAGTCAGTGCTTCATCGGTAAATGGACAACTAATTGTTTTGATTGATGAAGTCTGCTCTACCAAATCGGTGCCAACATAACCTCGCAAGACTCCGAACGGAAGCCCCGATGCTCCTGCAACGTAACGAGCAGCCATACCGGCGTGACTATGTTCTTCAATTTCAATTTGATGTGGCCAGTTATTCTCGACAGCATCTCGAAAGCGATGCAACGATCCAACTCCAGGATTGCCACCCCAAGAAAAAGTAAGTTTGCTCACACAACCAGCGCCGATTAATTGGTCGTAAACCATGTCTGGGGTCATGCGAATTGCATGCAAATTACGACGCGATTGGCGAATAATTTCGTGACCAGCTGCGTGCGGTATTAAATGAGTGAATCCTTCCATTGCAATTGTCGAGCCATCTTTTACATAACGAGCAATTGCTTCTTTAAGCGAAAGAATCTCAGCCATTAGTTTTTTGTCGCATCTCGCGGATACCAAGGTGGAAGTTTTGCATCAACATTCACCCAAATACTTTTTGCTTCGGTGTATTCGCGAATCGCTTCGAAACCCATTTCGCGACCATAGCCAGACTTCCCTGTTCCACCGAACGGCGAATTTGGGCTCACACGCTTGTACGAATTGATCCAAACCATGCCACTTCGAATTTGAGAAGCGACACGGTGCGCGCGTGATAGATCGTTCGTCCATAATCCACCGCCGAGACCGTACTCAGTTGAGTTGGCAATTTCGAGCGCTTCTTGCTCTGTTTTAAATGTCGTGACAGTCACGAATGGGCCAAATACTTCTTCGTGGCATACTCGACTTTCGTTATTACGAACGCGAACAATCGTCGGCAATACATAACAACCATTGCGCAACGCAGGATCATCCGGAGACTTTCCACCGGCGAGAATCTCTCCGCCTTCATCAACCGCAACTTTTACAAAGTCAAGAACACGATCACGGTGCATCGCCGAAGTGAGCGGACCCATTTCAGTTGTTGGGTCTAACGGGTTTCCAATTTTTATTGACTTCGCAAGAGCAACAAACTTGCTTATGAACTCTTCGGCGATTTCTTCTTGCAGAATTAAACGACTTCCGGCGATGCATGCCTGCCCTTGATTATGGAAAATTGCGAATGCGCTACCATTTATCGCTGCAGTAATGTTTGCGTCATTAAAGACAATATTTGCGCCCTTGCCACCCAATTCAAGTTGAACTCGTTTTAGATTGCTCGAAGAATATTCAACAATGCGTCGCCCAACTGTTGTTGAACCCGTGAATGCAATTTTTGCGACATCTGAATGAGTTGCGAGTCGTTCACCAGCGGTGTGCCCAAAACCAGGGACGATATTTACTACGCCATTCGGAAACCCTACTTCGCGCATTAACTCGGCCAAGCGCAAACTCGTCAGTGGTGTTAATTCGCTTGGCTTTAGAACAATTGTGTTTCCGGCAGCAAGTGCTGGCCCCATCTTCCAACTACAAAACATCAACGGGAAATTCCACGGGACTATTGCACCGACTACTCCGAGTGGCTCACGCACGACGTAATTTAAAAATCCTGGTTCAACTGGCATTACGTCGCCCTGAATCTTGTCTGCCATCCCTCCGAAATATCTAAAACATGCAGCCGTTCGTGGAACATCCAGAAATCTTGAATCCTTTATCGGGTGACCGGTATTGAGACTCTCAAGTTGTGCAAACTCTTCGGAATTGGCTTCAAGTGCGTCTGCCAATTTGAGAAGTAGTCGACCTCGTTCTGCTGCGGCAACCGCCTTCCATTTCGGAAATGCTGCTTTTGCGGCCGCAACTGCTAGATCAATGTCAGCCTGTCGGCCTTCAGCAATTTCAGTAATCACCGAACCGTCATGTGGGTTAATCACAGGCAAACGATGACCACCAACAGCGTCAACGAACTCGCCGTTTATAAACAGCTGATTTTGCATGTTTTTGTTTTAGAAACTAACTGGATACTGCGGCGCCTTACCACTGGCGATAAGCGCTGGCAAATCTGCTGAGTTATTCTCCCAGACGAGAAGCATCGAACGCTTTGAACTGAAACCTTGGTGCCGAATATCGGCTGGCATCGCCGCGCAGTCACCCGCTCTCATTGTTACTTTGGCGCGAGGTGCACCTGTCTCACGATCAGCAACATCCCAAACAATTTCGTCGGACAATTGAATAAACCATTCAACCCGGTCGTTGCCGTGAACGATTGGCAAAATGTATTCTTCGGTAGTTGGACAGTAAAGACTTTCTTTACAAACACTTACGACAGACGGGTTCCACGTGACGTTTGATCGTGAGAGGTATGCAAACAAATTGAACGCAGCGATTTCGCCTTCGAAGCCTGGCTCGGCGAATACTTGTGGTTCATCTTGTGGTACGTCAGCGAACATGCGATTAATTGGGTGGCCCGTTGCATCAGTTCGAATTTGCTCATCACCTTTAACGCCAACCATTCGCGCTGCAGCAACTCGCCTTCGAGTAACAGCCTCTGTGTTGCTGCCTGATTTAATACCCCACGGCGCTTGAGTTTCAGCAGGACTCGCAAACGGATCAAAAGTTGAGTTTGTCCAGTTATCTAACATCGAATGAAAAGTTGATCGGATATCTGGTGTCTGAAAATTTTCTGAGTAATCCAACTCGGCCTTACGATATGCCTCGTTGAATCGACCAGCAAATAGGTCTACGTTGCCGTAGTGGTTGATAGTGCCGACTACATGATCGAAATTAACAGTTCCATAGAAAAAATCCCATGCGCAGTCACGCTGCAATGCACGAAGAAAATCGTCAATGCTTATTGCATGCGAACCGGTTGGCCACGAGACGTGAGCGAAATATTCGTCTCGATTAAATTTAAAATTGCCGAGTACAAAATCGTTGTAACCAAAATTGTTTGGACCACTTGCTTTTACTGTTGAGTCTTGTGATGTTGACATTTTATTTTCTCCCTTTTAACTTAGACAGATCTGAGCCCAACGCTGTTTGGTCAGATCTCCAATAATTGTTTGTTGAAGTAACACACCCGTCTTTTTTGCGGTGAAACTATATGCGCTGCCCTTTGGTAGCAATGCTTGATGCCCCTGTTGCAGCACTACTCGACCCATCTTTTTGCCAACTGGTTCGCCATTAACTGCAACCGCACCAGATTTTCCAGAAGCGGCAACTGGAGTGTCAAGTTTTACAAAATTGACTTCAACATTGCCATCCATGCAGATGACCGTCTCATCGTGATCACACGAATACCATCCACTTTGCCCTTCGGCTCGGATTGCTTCAAGAACATACTCTTGGTTGATTCCTACCGCTACTTTCTCCCACGGTTTTGATTTCTTCGCAACTTCGAAAAGATTTGAAAAAACATAATGCTTTGGATCATCGTTAATGATGTCAATTCGGCCCTTGCTGAAGTTATCCAACGAACCGAAAACTGTTTTATAAGCCATATCTCCCCATAATTTCTAAACTGATTTGTGTACGCATTGCGCACAGATGTACGCTGTATGAACATTCTTACAGGGAGCCTATTAATTTGTCAAATGAAGAAACAAGCAGTAGCGACTATGTACAGTCATTGGCTCGAGGACTTCTCGTGCTTCGAGCTTTTTCAGCCGAACACCCTGCCCTAACTTTGGCCGAGGCGGCGCGCCTCACTGGTTTGACTAGAGCAACGGTGCGACGAAGCTTGCATACATTGCAAAAATTGGGATACGCCGTAACTGATGGCAAGCAATTTGAACTCACACCGCGAGTACTTGATATTGGTTATGCATATCTCGCGTCTGCCCAAATTGGCGAAGTTGCGCAACCATTTATGGAGGCACTGTCTGATCAATTAAATGAATCTGTTTCTGTTGCCGTTCTCGACGAGTTTGAAATTGTCTATATTGCTCGAGTGCCGACTAAGCGGATTATGCGAATCGGGCTTGCCCTCGGCTCGCGCCTACCGGCACTTGTAACTTCAATGGGTCGCGTTATTGTCGCAGAGCTTCCGCCAATTGAGCAAAGGCAATTTCTGAAATCTGCGCCTTTTCCAAAGATGACTGAAAAGACACTCAATACGAAGGCAGAATTGGCTAAAGAGATTGCACTAATTAAGCAACAAGGCTGGGCACTACTAGACCAAGAACTTGAAGATGGTGTCAGGTCAATAGCAGCACCGATTCGCGACAAACATGGCCGAACAATTGCGGCGATCAATATCGGTACCCAAACTGGTCGAACGAAAATGAGTCAGCTGAAAGATGATTACCTCCCGCGATTATTACAGGCAGCTAATCAAATCACATCGGCGATGGCTAAAAGGTGATTTCTCAAAAGAACTATTGGCACGAAAACCAACCAATCTTGACACTCTGAGGGTTTTTCCGTTACCCTGAACCTTTAACTAAGTAAACTGCGAATTAATGAATCCTGATTTAGATGTGCTGTTTCAGGCTGTGCGCCGACGCACATTTGCGATCATTTCTCACCCTGACGCTGGCAAGACGACTCTCACCGAGAAGTTCTTGTTGTATGCCGGTGCGGTTCAAGAAGCTGGCGCAGTAAAGGCGCGCGCGGGTGGTCGCGCTTCAACATCTGACTGGATGGCTCTTGAACGCGAACGAGGAATTTCGATTTCGTCGACAGTGTTGCAGTTTCCGTATCGCGACCATATTTTTAACTTGCTAGATACACCTGGCCACAAAGATTTCTCTGAAGATACATATCGTGTTTTGGCTGCAGTTGATGCAGTAATCATGGTTCTCGACATCGCCAAGGGTATTGAATCGCAAACTTTGAAACTTTTTCAAGTATGTCGGTCGCGCAATTTGCCTGTTCTCACTTTTTTTAATAAGTACGATCGTCCTGGTCGCGATCCACTTGAATTGCTCGATGAAGTTGAACAGCAAATCGGTTTGCGGCCGACACCTGCGACTTGGCCAGTCGGTATTCCTGGTGATTTTCGCGGCGTAATTGATCGGCGCACAAAAGAATTTATTCGATTCACGCGAACCGCACGGGGTGGGTCAGAAGCACCCGAAGAAATCGTGCCGACCGATCGAGCAGCAGTCGAAGAAGGCGATGCATGGAGTGCCGCACTTGAAGGTTGTTCGCTGCTTGACGCGATTGGCGCAAATGTTGATGTCGAGAGTTTTTTGGCCGGCGTGACAACGCCCGTATTTGTAGGCTCTGCGTTGACGAATTTCGGCGTGCGGATGTTGCTTGACGCTGTTATCGACCTCGCACCGCCTGCAGTTGCTCGACAAAATATTTCAGGCGAAGCACAGCCACTCGATAACGAGTTCTCGGCATTCGTGTTCAAGATTCAGGCCAATATGAACCCACGCCATCGTGACTTGTTGGCGTTTGCGCGCGTTTGCACGGGCCAATTTGTGCGTGGCATGGATGTCACCTGTTCGCGAACCACGAAAGTTTTGAGTACAAAATATGCGACATCGGCTTTTGGCTCTGATCGCACGATTATTCAAGATGCGTTTCCGGGTGACATCATCGGATTAATTAACGCCACTGGACTCAAAATCGGCGACACGCTTTATGCATCAAAGCACGTTGAATACCCAGCGGTGCCGAGATTTGCTCCTGAGGTTTACGCAACGGCTCGACCGATTGAAACTTCTCGCGTTAAACAATTTCGTCGAGGGCTTGCACAACTTGACGAAGAAGGTGTGGTGCAAGTTTTACGCGACCCAGATGTCGGTGACTCTCACCCGATTTTGGCTGCAGTTGGTGCACTGCAATTCGAGGTTCTGTCTCACCGATTAGAGCACGAGTTCAATTCACCAACTGAAATAAGCCCACTTTCATATCAAGCAATTCGAGTCACCGATGATGCGAGTGCCGACCGCTTGCGCCAAATTGGTGGTGTTCGTATTTTGAAGCGCGGTGACGGTGCACTGGTTGCATTATTTGAAAACCGCTATCGCTTGCAACGCCTCGAAGCCGACGAACCAAAACTCAAACTCGAACACATCTTGGCCGACAT
>BJGF01000048.1 GCA_014190295.1 Actinomycetes bacterium
AATTCGTCAGCACGAAATGCTGTCAATAGTTCATCGGGGTCACGACTGCGCAGCGCTCCGGTGACGAGAATCTTGCGCCCCTGCATACTAAAATCTTCGAAAAAAACCTCTGCACAAACTTCTGCACCAGCCGGATTATGCGCACCATCCACAATCACCAAAGGCTGATGTGCAAGCACCTCGAATCTGCCTGGCATAACCACATTTTCTAATGCGGTATCCAAAATTTGACGGTCAATAATTGAATCAAAGAATGCTTCAACAGCGCAAATTGCCAACGATGCATTGTCGCCTTGATGTTGCCCATGCAGTGGAACCAAAATTTCTTCGTAGACGGTGCGAGGTGTACGCACAGAAATTAATCGACCACCAACCGCCAATCGATTTTCTTGGCACTCAAAATCATCACCCCGAGAGATCCTTGCTTTGGCATTTGGCTCAAGAAATATCTCGCGCAATATTTCATCGGTTTCTCCCAGCACAACGATGCTGGATGGTTTTATGATCCCGGCTTTTTCAGACGCAATATGTTCGACGGTTGGTCCCGCATATTCGGTGTGATCGAGCGCGATGTTGGTGATAACTGCAACATCAGAATTAATTATATTTGTCGCATCCCATCTGCCGAGCATTCCAACCTCGATTACGGCAACATCAATCGCTTCGTCGGCGAACCATCTGAACATTGCCGCTGTCATTATTTCGAAAAAACTTGGACGCACCCCTGCAATGACTTCAAGGTCGGAGATGGCCCCTATCTGCAGACCAAACTCTTCATCGCTAATCGGCTCACCGTCAATACATATTCGATCATTGATTCGTTCTAAGTGTGGACTCGAGTATGTGCCAACACGCAACCCATGGGCCATCAACAGTTTCGTTGTGATTTGCGCCGTTGAACCCTTGCCATTTGTGCCTGTTATGTGAATCGATCGATAAGCATGTTGCGGGTTGGCAATGGCATCCATGAGTCGATCAATGTTGCGAGTCGATGGAGAGTCAACTCGACCCGTGCGTTCATAATTTGACCGCTCGTCGAGATAGCGCAGAGCTTCTGCGTATTGCACGAAAGTAATCCGACGTATTTACGAAGCGGCGCGACGCTGGCGAGTGACGCGAGTATTTCGCGAAACCAATGTTGGCGCTGATTGTTTCTTTGCTGCGCCCAAATCGATAATAACTTTCGCGACATCAGTGCGACCTGGCAGGTCATACATTGTTTCAAGCAACACCTCTTCGAGAATTGCGCGCAGACCACGCGCACCGGTGCCACGTAGCAATGCCTGCTCTGCCACTGCTTCAAGGGCCTCTGTTGTAAATTCAAGTTCAATATCTTCGAATTCAAAAAACTTTTGATATTGCTTTAGCAATGCGTTCTTTGGTTCGGTCAAAATCTTGATCAATGACGATCGATCCAAACTGTGCACCGCACCAATCATTGGAAGACGGCCGACGAACTCGGGGATCATGCCGAACTTAAGCAAATCTTCCGGAAGCACCTGGGCAAATAAATCTCCCGCGTCTTTTTCTGACTTCGATTTGACTTGAGCGTGGAAGCCAACACCCTTTTGACCGATTCGCGAGGCAATTATTTGATCTAAACCTGCGAATGCACCACCGCAGATGAACAATACGTTCGTTGTATCAATCTGAATGAACTCTTGATGCGGATGCTTGCGCCCACCTTGTGGCGGGACAGATGCGACAGTGCCTTCAAGAATCTTGAGCAGTGCTTGCTGCACTCCTTCCCCAGAAACATCCCGGGTGATCGAAGGGTTCTCGCTCTTGCGCGCAACTTTGTCGATCTCATCGATGTATACGATTCCAGACTCGGCTTTTTTGACGTCAAAATCAGCGGCTTGCAGAAGTTTGAGCAAGATATTCTCGACATCTTCGCCCACGTATCCAGCTTCTGTTAACGCAGTCGCATCAGCAATTGCAAAGGGAACGTTCAAAAGTCTGGCCAATGTTTGCGCCATGTGTGTTTTTCCGCATCCTGTTGGTCCCAACAACATGATGTTGCTCTTCGAAAGCTCAATATCATCACGGCGAGTCGAAGCATGCTGCTTGTACTGAATTCTGCGGTAATGATTGAACACCGCAACTGATAGAACCTTTTTTGCTGTTTCTTGACCGACTACATAATCATCAAGAAACGCTCGTATCTCGCGCGGATTAGGAAGTTTCTCAAGACTTAGCTCAGTCTCTTCGCTAAATTCTTCTTCAATTATCTCATTACAAAGTTCAATACATTCATTGCAGACATAAACGCCAGGACCAGCGATAATTTTTTTAACATCTGCTTGTGACTTTCCACAAAACGAGCATTTAACGAGCCCCGACGAATCATTGAACTTAGCCATCAGTGCCCCGTTTCAAACTTCAACGAATTGGTCCAGAACGATCTGCAAATGCTCGAGTCGAAATCACTTCGTCGATGATGCCGTAATCTTTCGCAGCTTGTGCTTCCATGACGAAGTCGCGATCCGTATCTTTGTGCACTCGATCAATTGGCTGACCTGTGTGTCGCGAAAGAATCTCTTCAAGAATCTCACGCATACGCAAAATCTCACGTGCCGCAAGTTCAAGGTCGGTTACTTGGGCGTATCCAACTTGTGCGTACGGCTGATGCAAAAGCACTCGTGAGTGGGGCAACGCGAGACGTTTGCCTTTTGTTCCGGCTGCAAGCAACACCGCGGCCGCCGAAGCAGCCTGACCTAAACAAATTGTCGCAATGTCATTTTTGATGAATTGCATCGTGTCGTAGATCGCAAACAAGGCTGAGATATCTCCACCAGGACTGTTGATATAGATATTGATGTCTTTGTCTGGATTTTCGCTCTCAAGGTGAATCAGCTGCGCACAAACCAAGTTGGCGATCGTGTCATCAATTGGTGTACCAAGAATAATAATGTTCTCTTTGAGCAGACGGCTATACAAATCGTATGTTCGCTCGCCACGGCTCGTCTGCTCAGTAACGCTCGGGACGTAATAGTTTCTAACAAAATCCACGGAAGAAATACCTCTGTTGTTGCGGTTTATTTGGGGCATCAATTACAAGTAACTACCAATAACGCTAGTTCGTAGAGGTCAGATTTTGTGGGCTTTGAGAAGCCTTGTTTTTCTTGCGGTTTTATCTGCGTTAATGCGTATGGTCGTGATCTTGTGATTCGATCTCGTCGTGATTGTGGTCACCAAGCACCGTGTCATTGTCAATCGGGTTGCTCTTGTCGTCAACAAATTTAGAGTTGTGCAACAGCCAATCAATGGCTTTGGATTTTGAAATTTGTGCTCGCAGATCAGCGATCGCGTCGTTCTTGTCGTAAGCCTTACGAATCGCCGCTGGTTTCTTTTTGACCTGAGTCGCAATGCGCTCGAACTGATTTTCGAGATCATCTTCACTTGCCTCAAGTTTTTCGGCGAGTGCAACTGCACGCAACGCAATATCTACTTTCACTGCAAGTGTTGACTGCTCTTTAAGTGCGTCAACGAACTGCTCGGCGGTTTGTTGAGTTATAGAGAGCCACTGCTCCATTGAAATGCCTTGTGCCTCAAACTGCTTGAGCGTGTTCTGCACACGACCGCGCAAATCACTCGAGACCATCGCCTCGGGTGCATCAATCTCAACCAACTCTGCAAGCGCCGCAGTTGTTTTTTCTACGACTGTATTGCGCACTTGATTCAGTCGTGACTCTTCAATACGGGTTCGAACGGCAGACTTCCATGCCTCAATTGAATCGTGCTCTGCAAGATGTTCGGCTACCCATTCGTTATTTAATTCTGGTAAAACTTGTTCTTGAATTTTTTTAACATGCACAACAAAGTCGGCTGTCTCTGTCATTCCTGATGGCAAAGAAGTGAACTCAAGTTTCTGGCCGGTTGTTGAACCAATAATATTTTTGTCAAAATCTTCTGCGACCCAGTTCTTGCCAACTTCATACAGCCAGTCGTCAACGTTCAATCCTGGAAGAGGTGCCCCGTCGCGTGATCCAACAAGGTCGAGTGTGACCTGATCATCGATCTTTGCTGCACGGTCAACATCTACGAGCGTGGCATGGCGCTTGCGCTCATAAGTGACCACTTCTTCAATATCGGCATCGCTTGCAACCAAGGCAGGAAGCTCAACTCGTAATCCTTTGTAGCCTGCAACTTTTACAACTGGACGAACTTCACAAGTTGCATCAAACGCAACATTGCCGGTTTCTTGTCCGCTAGTGAGACTTACTTCAGGAGTAGCGATGATGTCCAAGTCGTGTTCGCGAACCGCGAGCGCAAGTGACGATGGAATTGCGTCTTCTATCGCTTGAGCACGAGCAGCGTCTTGGCCGATCTGGGCCTCGATCAATTTGCGAGGGGCCTTGCCCTGACGAAATCCGGGAATTCTGATTTGAGTTGAAATCTTGCGAAATGCGCCGTCTAAATAACGGTCGAATTCGACTTCATCAACTTCAACAGAAAGTTTGATTTTATTGCCGTCTAGGGCTTCAAGTGTCGTTTTCACAGTGCGAAGCAGTGTATCTGTGGCAAACTATAACTATGTCCACTACTCCATCGGTTGCCCCTGCCAATAATCCTGTTCCGCAGAGCTGGAAGCCTCACGCTTTGGCTAATCCACATACGAACCAACTTGATTTATTTATGGGTGACACTGTGCGCTCAACTGTCGAACTAACCGGCGTCGCTCTGGGAAGTGAAGGAAAAGTGATTCTCGCAAATGGTTTCAACTGGTTGCGCTACCGAGTTCGCTTTGCCAACGGCGTCGAAGTCGGCGATCTTGATCAGCGAAATATTGAGCCAATTGGCAAGACTGTTAAACGCCTGGCGAAAATTGCCAAACGCGCAAAATAGTTCTCTCCGTCATCACTTCCCTGGAGTGAGAGATGGTTGGTCTCGCTTCGACGGACCAGCGGGAACTCAAATGGTGGACGTCGCAGTCAGTGCAATGGCTGATTGGGCTGCTCACGGATCCAATGCAAACACTGGTGGGTTCTTTGCTGCTGCTGATGCGTGCGATGCACTTTTAGATTCAACTCGCAGTGTGCTCGGTGAATTTTTGGGTGCCGACACTGCCGGCATTTGTTTAGGTGCAAACATGACGACGATGACAATGGCTTTCACTCGTGCGGTGGCTCGCACCTTGAAGCCTGGCGACCGAGTCGTTGGTACGCGACTTGATCACGAAGCCAATATCTCACCATGGCTGATTGCTTGTGAACTTTCTGGAGCAGAACATGTGTTGACGCCGTTTGATCCAAAAACTGGACGACTCGATATGGCAGAGTTTGAAAAACTTGTCAACGATCGAACAAAGTGGGTTGCCTGCACTGGTGCATCAAACTTGATTGGCACGATGCCTGACCTAAAAACTGTGATCGCACTGGCACACAAACAAGGGGCAAGAGTTTTCGTAGATGCAGTGCATCTTGCGCCACACCAACCGATAAATATTCGTGAACTTGGTTGTGATGTACTCGCTACATCACCGTATAAGTGGTACGGACCGCATGCCGGCGTAATGTACATCGACCCAGAGTTACTCAATTCGCTACCTGTCGCTAAAGTTCGGCCATCTGCCGACATTGGTCCGCGTCGTTTCGAAACTGGCACACCAAACTTTGAATGCATTGCGGCAGTCCAGGCTGCAGCACGATTTTTGATTGAAGAAAAAATGCAACGAGTCGCCGAAGTTGAAAAAGCCGTATTCGCTCCGTTACTGGAAGGCTTGCTCGACACCCGAGGTGTCACAGTTTGGGGCCCACACGATTTGAACTCTCGGACTCCGACAATTTCATTCACAATCGATTCAATGACACCAGACCGTGTTGCCCAAGAGTTGGCTGCGAAAAAAATTGCAGTTTGGTCGGGAGATTCTTATGCGATGGAGGTCGTGGCGCAACTTGGCCTGACAAATAGTGGCGGAGTTGTGCGGGCGGGCGTGGCGAGATATGTGGATAGTGATGATGTAAAACATTTGATCTCAACAGTTCGTGGGCTTGTAAGTCGCTAGCATTACTCAGTCCGGGGAGTGGCGCAGTTGGTAGCGTGCCTGGTTTGGGACCAGGAGGCCGGGGGTTCAAGTCCCCCCTCCCCGACCATGTTTGAAGAACTAAATGGCGAAAAATATATTTCGCTTGTGACATTTCGTAAATCCGGAGAGCCGGTGCACTCACCTGTATGGTTTGTCGAGTTCGGGGATCTCGCCAATACATACGGTGTGATAACTGAAACTAATGCCGGGAAAGTAAAGCGGATTCGTGCAAATCCAAAAATCGAGGTGCTGCCTTGCGATATCAAGGGCAATATTGCAGTCGGTGCATCAAAGTTCTTTGGTGTTGCCAGGCTCGTGACTGGTGATGAAGCCGTCGCCGTGCGAAAAGCCATCGGTAAACATTATGGAATTACCTATCGATCATTTGCGATCTACTTGGCAGTGCGTTCGTTGTTCAAAAAACGAGACACACTGCCCGAAACCAATATCGTTTTTACGCTGACAAATTAAAGCTTGCGGTCTTTTCAAACTTTGCGAGCATTTCTGGCAACGGCGCGACGCCAATGCCGACCGTATTGGGCACATCAATATGTCCATTTTTTATCACGAATGGTTCGGTTATATCTCGAGCAAAGTAACGCGCCGAACCCGAGATGTCACCTGGCAAAGTAAAACCCGGCAATGCAGCGAGCGCTAAATTCGCCGCGCGACCGATGCCAGTCTCCAACATTCCGCCACACCAAACGGGCACACCGCGTTCAAGACACAAGTCATGAATTTTTTTTGCCTCGAGATACCCACCGACGCGACCAGGTTTGATGTTGATCACCGAACACGCTTTGAGATCAAGTGCGCCGCGGGCAGTGTCTAGCGAAGTAACCGACTCATCCAAACAAACAGGCGTGCTGATTGCCCGAGAAAGTTCGACGTGACCGGCCAGATCATCTTCCGGTAACGGCTGCTCGATAAGCAAGAGATTGAATGCATCAAGTTGTTTGAGATGACTCGCGTCGGCGATTGTGTAGGCGGCATTCGCGTCGACTTGCAATAACAGTTCGTCTCCAAATTCTTTGCGAATCGTACGGACAAGTTCGATGTCTGTGCCTGGTTCGATTTTAAGTTTGACTCTTACGTAGCCCTGTGTGATGTACTCACCCACGACGCGCACCAAATCATCAAGGCTATTTTGTATACCCACTGAGACACCAGAAGCCACACGAGACTTGGTCGCCCCAAGAAACTTCGCTAACGAAATATTTTGGTCGCGCAGTTGCACATCGAGTAGCGCAGCCTCAACACAAGCCTTCGACATGTAATTGCCACGAATTGGCATAGCGCTTTTAATAAAACTTTCAGCAGTTGTACCGCGATTAATCAACGGCACCAGAAAACGAGAAATCACCTCGACGCAGTTCTCGAGATATTCGGATGAATAGTTTGGTTCGACGCCAGCGACACATTCTCCCCAACCCGAATTGCTGTCACCAACCGCATGAACATAGACAAGATCACGCGATGTATCGGTACCAAACGAAGTTCGAAATGGTGAAACAAGGTCGATCTCTCCGCGCCATAACTCGATTTTTTGCAAGGCCATATTTTATTTCGCCTGACTGGTCATCACGAAAGAGCCATCACTTGTGAAGCCTCGCACAAAATATGAGCCGGCAAACGCGGCTTCGAAACTTGTGCGTTGTGCGAGGCGTAACTGATGTGTTTTCTCGCGGTCACTCGTGCGAAGCATCACAATGTCTTTTGGGGTTTCAATTATCAGGTCACCGTCAGTAGCAATGCATGCAGTGCTTGTTGGTGCAACAATTAAACCTTCGACTTGTCGCTCAACGACAAGCCGATCGGTTTGATCCCCAGAATTGATGAGATCATTAAGCTCACCGTAATAGTTTCGTTTGTAACTGATCACCGTTGCCCCAAGAGTCACCAAATTGAAGTGCGCGTTTCTTCTCACAAGCGGATCAAATGTCCACGAAATTGCTGACAATTTATTCTCTTTTGCCCACAGCCACTGATGTTGCTTGAGCGCTCGACCAACGCCAGAGTTTGTAGCGAGGTCAATGACTCCAGTGACATGTGAGTGAAGTTTTTGATCGTTATTGCCAATAATTCCCAGCGATCCACCGACAATTTGCTTTTGGCCATTCACAATGCGAGTCGCCAAACTTGCATATCCACCGGCATGAATAATCGCGATTACCACATCTGCAGGAATTGGATCAGCCCCACCCCATACCTGCGCCAAGACCCGCGCGAGTTCGTGGGCTTGTTCGGGCCGATCAATGATCTGAACGTCGCTCATTTGAATTAACACTATCTATTCGGCAATGATTGAAGCCATGCCCGTTGAAGTGACCATAGTTAATCATCCAATTGCCGCTGAGTCTCTTACCCATCTCAGGGATGAAAATACCTCGAATCAATTTTTTCGTGCAGAGTTGCGTCGGCTCTCTTTGGTTGTTGTTGCTGAGGCGACAAGAAACCTTCCGGTCATCGCAACTCGGGTGCGCACACCTCTTGCTCAAACAGATGGCACGGCACTAGCAAGTCGGCCTGTTCTGGTTCCAATTTTGCGCGCCGGTTTAGGAATGTTGCCAGCAGCAATGGAGTTACTACCCGATGCAGACATCGCAGTTGTTGGTGTGCAACGTGACGAGAAAACTCATATGCCGAGCGAATACGTCGCGAAATTACCTGCACGCCTTGATGGCCGCACATGTTTGGTGCTTGACCCGATGTTGGCTACAGGCGGATCACTTGCACATGCATGCAAAATTCTTGCTGATCGAGGTGCGCCACAACCATTGACGATTGCGTGCGTACTTGCTGCACCAGAAGGTATCGAGTTCTTGCGTTCAACTGGCATGAACTTGCACATCATCACTGCATCGGTTGACAGTCACCTCAACGAACATGCATTCATCGTGCCGGGTCTCGGCGATGCAGGCGACCGACAATTTGGTCCACCGCAGTAATTTTTTATTAAGTTTAAATTTAGAACTTTCTAGCCAAAAAAAGTTGCCGCAACATCATCAAGCAGAGCAAGATCAATTGTGCGGGTTTGTCTAGAAGTTACAGACATGCTGACGCGCTCAATCGCTCCACACTTCAGAACGACCATGTCACCAAATGCTTTGTCGTGCGCTGCGTCAACGGCGGCTAATCCAAAACGAGTTGACAGCACACGGTCATAACTAGTTGGTGTGCCACCACGTTGAATGTGCCCAAGTTGCACAACCCGTGATTCGAAACCGGTTCGTGCAGAAATTTCTGGAGCAATCACATGGGCAATGTCACCGAGTTGTTCGTGCCCGTAACGATCGAGTTTTCTTGCAGGCAAAACGAGTGTGCCTGGCTTTGGACGAGCACCTTCTGCGACTACGACGACGGATGCATACCGACCCCGCGAGTGACGTCGTTGCACGATTTGCGAAACTGCCTCGATATCAAACGGCACTTCAGGCACAAGAATCGCAGTTGCACCACCGGCGATACCAGCTTGCAATGCAATCCAACCCGCATCACGACCCATTACTTCAACAACCATCACTCGGTCGTGACTCTCAGCAGTTGTGTGCAGACGATCTATCGCATCAGTTGCAATTTGCACTGCGGTTTGAAAACCAAAAGTTGCATCGGTTCCAACGACGTCATTATCAATAGTTTTCGGCACGCCAATCACAGGCAGGCCGTATTGTTCGTACAACATCGATGCCACTGTTAGCGAACCATTGCCGCCAATCACAACCAACGCATCGAGTTTTAGATCAGCAAACGTTTTTTTGACTCGATCAACACCATCGGATGTGTCAAACGGGCTGCCTCGACGCGTGCCGAGAATCGTTCCACCGCGTGGCAATAATCCGCGCACAACGCTGGTATTTAATTCGATATAACGCTGTTCGAGCACTCCATCCCATGCGTCATAAAAACCCAGAACAGTGTCCCCATTTACATCAACTGCTTTTCGAGTTATTGCACGAATGACAGCATTCAATCCCGGGCAATCGCCACCACCTGTTAGTACACCGATCTTCATGGTGAATCTTTTTGGCTTCTAGTCGCCGACTCGGCGGGCATCTTCAACCAAGTTGATCTGGTAAATAACTTCTTCAAGCGCGTCTGCCGCAGAGACTGTTGAGAATCGCAACGGATTAGTTGGTGTCACACAACTCGGCACCGGTGCGAGCATCGTGCTCGGTTGAGGATGACAAAATTGTACGACGCTATATCGTTCACCTTCGAAACCAGGAGACGCGACAACACGATGCCAACCAATTGGCAAAACTCCATTGGTGATGCGCTCAAGCATGATTCCAGAATTAATAATTACTCGACCCTTTGGCGGCAACGCATCAATCCATTCACCTTTGTATTTGACTTGCAATCCTGGTGCAGTCGCACGAGGCAATGCAGTGATCAAGTTAATGTCGCCGTGTTCAGCAGCCCAAACATGACCGTTCGTTGGCAACTGTTTCATAGGCGGATAACGAATCGCCCGTGTGAGTGCCGAACCATAACCCACCATTTCGTCAAAGAACGATTCATGACAGCCAATACCTACGGCGATTAATCGCAAAAATCTTGTTTGCAAATCAATCATCGCGTCATGAAACTCAAAAAGTACTTTTGTGATTCCTGGGATCACCGACTCTGGCAACATCGGGTCTGGATACGACTGCGGATAACGACGGCGAAGCGGATGCCCTTGTGGAATCGGAGTTGCCCAGTTGAGCATTTCCTTCCAGTCAGGCTTGTCACTTGAAGCAGCAGTCTCAAGCAACACACCCGTGTAACCGGTTTGTCCGTTTGTTCCGTGAGCAACAAAGCGTTGTTTTTCTTCGACTGTCTTTGAGAAAAATTCGGCGAGCATGCCATAGGCCGTATCGAGCAAGTCTTCTGAGAGATCATGGCTCGTATAAACAAACCCTGTTGCAAGGCTTCGCATAACGCCATCCACAACTGCTTTGCGCACCGGCGATGGCCCTTGTTCGAAGGCAAGAAGATCAACGTCAAGAATGTCGTGACTCACATCTATTACGCTATTGGCTGGTTACGCTTTTTATCCTTCGCGGGTGTAGCTCAATGGCTAGAGTCCGAGTTTTCCAAACTCGTTATGCGGGTTCGATCCCCGTCACCCGCTCAAAACATGACTAGAACACGAGCATGAACTATCGCAATTTTGATCCCGAAACTTTAGAACGCGAATACACGCCAGCATCTCGGGTCGAAAATATTCAGGTTTATTTGGATAGCTACACCCGGCGAGGTGAAGCAGCGCGCCAAACTATCTCACATCAAAAATTAACTTACGGAAACCACCCCGATGAATGGCTTTGGTATGCACCAGCCAGCGATACACAAAATAATGACGTGCTAACTGAGCCGCTAATTATTTTCGTACACGGAGGCTTTTGGAGAAGACTTTCTGCCGACGATGGAACTTTTCTGACACCAAAATTTCATGAACTTGGCTACAGCCTGGCTTCAATCAATTATTCTCTATGCCCGAACGAAACTTTAGATGTACTCGTCGACCAAACATCGCGGGCGATTGACTTTTTGTCGACTCGACATCACGCTAGAAACACAATATTGATCGGACATTCTGCTGGTGCCCAATTAATAGCAATGGCGATGTGCGAGAAGTCGGCCTGCCAATTTAGTGCTGCGATATTCGTCTCTGGAGTGTTCGATCTCGAACCGATCGTTTCGATGTCGGTCAATGATGCCGTAAAACTAGATCTCGAATCTGCTCGGCGTCTCTCGCCTATCAACTTCATTACCCAAGCCAAGAACACTCCTATTGCAGTGATCTGGGGTGAGAATGAAACAGACGAATTCAAACGACAGTCACGCGAGTTCGCGACAACTTGGTCTGCCTCGCCTGAGCATTCATCAGCAAAAACTCGGGAGATCGCTGGCCGAAATCATTTCGATGTGCTGGACGAACTTGCTAGTCCTGGTGTTATAGGTTTGACAAATGCGTAAAAACCCAAATTTATTGGGCGTGATATTGATTTTTGTCAGCAGTATCGGTTTTGGACTCTCACCAACTTTTGCGAATTTTGCCTATGACAGCGGTGCAAGTGTGGTCGGAACACTGCTCGCGAGATTTAGCGTGGCGACTTTACTGATGCTCGTGGTCAGAAAAGTTTCTCCGCAAAAAACAGCATGGCCAAGGCCAATTTTATTTTTTAAATTATTTTTGCTTGGCGCATGCGGATATTTTCTCGCCACACTGTTGTACTTCACCGCGCTTAAAAATATCGACAGCGGCCTGGCAATCGTGATCGTCTCCTGTGGGCCAGTAATCGTCGTGCTGTTGTCGTGGTGGTTGCTTGGCACTAAACCAAGTCGAATAATCATTATTTGTTTGGTATCGACATTCGTTGGCGTCGTAATCGCCGCGGGGCAAGTTGGTAACGGCGACAAGTTCAGCATCATTCTGGTCTTGATCGTTGCAGTTGTTTATTCATTTTATGTTGTTTTCAGTTCGCAAGTACTGCCAAAAGTCGATCTCTTAACTGGCGTGTCAATCGTGATGTTCGGAGCCGCAACTTCGTTTGCAATTTATTATTTTGTGGCACCATCTTCTGTCCCGATGGATTTTCCTGGCACCACGAATGGTTGGGTCAGTGTTCTTCTTCTTGCACTCGTTGCAACCGTGATCCCAACAGCAACTCTTTATGCCGGCTTGAAATTGATTGGCACGGGCAAGACTGCCGTAATTCAAACCTTTGAACCAGTCTCATCAATCATTGCGGGAGTCGTTTTTTTAGGTGAACCACTTACCACGCCTCGCATAATTGGTGCGATATTCGTGATTGGGGCCGTAGGTCTTCTTGCCGCATCAGAATCACGCAATGGGTCGTCAATAGCTCACTAGTAAATTAGGGCGATACCGTTGAAGTGATGTCAAATTCGCTTTGTGTCATCGGTGACTTCGCATGGGATGTGTTGATTCGCACAAACAACAATCTGCTCAAAGGTGGAGACTCGTTCGGTGAAGTGATGCTGACTCCGGGCGGAAGTGCGGCGAACTTAGCAGTATGGGCTCGACGATGTGGTCTAGATACTCACTTCATCGGCAAAATCGGTCGCGATCGCTTCGGTCAACTCGCACGCGAAGATCTTGAAAATGAAAAAATCATCCACCATCTTGTCGAAACCGATGCTCATCTGACCGGAAGTGTCGCGGTGTTCATTGATCAAGCCGGCGAACGAAGTATGGTCTCTGGACACGGTGCAGACTTTTATTTAATTCCTTCTGAGTTGCCAAAACAGATAATTACATCATCTGCTCATCTGCACTTGACTGCTTGGAGTTTCTTTACAGACCCACCGAGGTCTGCTTCGCGAACGGCCGCGCAAATCGCACGGCAAAATGGTTCAACAATCTCGTTTGATCCAGCATCTTTTCAGATGATCCAAGAGATGGGTGTAGAGCAGTTTTTGTCTTGGACGAAAGATCTTGACATCAATATCCTCTTTCCGAATTACGACGAAGGTCGGGTGCTCACCGGTTTTGACGACCCGGACGACATCGTAAAATCACTGGCAAAAATATACGACGACGCTTTGATTATCCTAAAACTCGATGCCGATGGAGCTCTCGTGTTCGATGGCAAAACATCAACACAAATTGCCCCTGCGACGAACAACCTGGTCGACGCGACAGGTGCGGGTGATTCATTTGCTGGTGCGTTTCTTGCGCATTACCTGCGATCGAATTCGGCTGTTGATGCGGCGATATATGCAACAAAAGTCGCCGCATGGGTTATCGAGCACCTTGGTGCTCGCCCAGCAGCAGATACTCGCCTGCAACAAATTATCAGCGCTGGCTAAAAACT
>BJGF01000049.1 GCA_014190295.1 Actinomycetes bacterium
TTTAAGCAAAGGAAAAGAAGATTCTCTGTTTCCGTTGAGTGAAAGTTCAAAAACTGCCGAAGTGATAAAAAAAACGAATCCGAATACACCACTTGCAATGATTTGGCACGCTGATGGACATGACGGTGCGAATTCTCAGGCCCCGTATTTACGTGAGCAATTCTTGCGATGGTTTAAAAAGTATCTCTTGAATGAAAAATTAGAGTTTCCTGTTTTTCAATTCACCAGAACCAACGGCTCAATCTCTCTGCAAGATTCATCAGTGATTCCCAAAGTTTTCACGAGTGAGAAATTGCCGTTCGAGTCAAAGTCGCAACAATTGAAGTTAGTCACCCCAACAGCCGCGGCGATTTATCCGATTGGCGGGGTGCCCGGTGCGATCTCGGCACTTCCGGGTATTGGATCAGCGGGGGCGCTTGCATCTCAATTGCTTTCAAATCTTGCAGGGTTCAGTCCTGCCTTTCTGCCGGGTCAAAGTGGATTTTTGGAAACCGCACCGCTGACAGAACCGATTTCAGTGGTGGGTGCCTCATCAATCAAGGTTCGAATCACCAGCACGCAACCTGATGCGACGCTTTTCTTTTCTCTGGTCGTCAAGTCGCCAAGTGGCGGGATTAATCTTCCGAACGGAATCGTCGCCCCAGTTCAAATTTCAAATATTTCAACTGGTGGCAGCGATGTAGTCGTTAATTTACCCGCAACAATTTTGGATGCTTCGGCTGGTGACGTGATTGCAGTCGGCATCTCGACTACCGATCAAGGTTACGAGACCCCAAAAACTTCTCGCTTCTATTCAGTTTCTCCGCTCTCGGCACTCACTTTTCACACGAGCGTCGCAACCGCAGCGCAATCAAATGCAGCAAATATTCTTTGGCCGCTTGGAGCCGTGGCTTCGTTGTTTGTTGCATTTGTGTATGTCCGAATACGTAGACCGAAGATCGCGCCAAGCCACGAAAACAGCGTTGCCCTCGTCGAGGTCGAAAACTTAGGCAAGGTTTACAAAGATGGCCATCAGGCGGTGGCGAACCTCTCGTTTGAAGTGCAACGTGGGCAGGTTGTCGGACTTCTTGGCCCCAATGGAGCAGGCAAGACGACGGCGCTGCGCATGGTGATGGGACTGATTTTTCCAACTCAGGGGTCGATTTATTTGAACGGTAAACCGGTTTACCCAGGATCGCCCGCGCTTTCGAATCTCGGCAGCTTTATCGAAGGCCCAGGTTTTTTGCCGCATCTTTCGGGTCGCGAAAATCTTTGGCTTTACTGGAGATCTATCGGGCGCGATGGTGAGCAGCATCTCGAACAAGTTGTTGCGATCACGAAATTAGGAACCGCACTGGATAAAAAAGTGCGCACCTACAGCCAAGGTATGCGCCAGCGTCTTGCGATTGCTCAGTCAATGCTGGGCATGCCAGACCTCTTGGTGTTGGATGAGCCAACCAACGGACTTGATCCTCAGCAAATCGCAGAGATGCGACAAGTTTTGAAAGACTATGCATCCACGGGTCGCACGGTGATTATTTCTTCGCATCTGCTCGCTGAAATTCAACAAACTTGTAGCCATGTGGTTTTGATGCACCGTGGTCAACTCATTTCGTTCGGGCCGATGGAAGAAATACTGACAAAAAATCAAAAGTCTCAGTCGCTCGAAGAAAGCTTTCTTGAACTTATTGGTGACGACTTGGTCATCGGACAGGAGAAGGTATGAGTTATTCGGCTTCGAAGACTTTGCCGTATCACATCGAGTTGTATCGCCAACTCAAACGAAAGCGCACAGCCTTTGCGTATGCATTTGTTGTGTCACTACCAGTTCTAGTAGCGATTGCCGTAAAGTTTGGCCCGTCAGGAAACAGCGGTGGGCCGACGCGAATCGGCTCGGGCACGACCGACCTGATTGGTTTGGCAACTATTGGTGCTGCGAACTTCACGGTGACGATGCTTTATTTCGCAACCCCATTTCTTTTGGTGACAGTGATTGCTCTATTTAATGGTGACACGGTTGCCTCTGAAGCATCGTGGTCGACTCTTCGATACTTGTTGGCTTCACCTGTTCCACGTACTCGTTTACTTTTGCAAAAAATTAAAGTCAGTCTCACTCTTTGTGCTCTCGCAGTTTTGATCATGCCAATCTGCGCATGGTTTGTTGGTCTAATTGCATTTGGTACCAAACCATTGCAGAGTCCGCTCGGGGCAACATTTACGAATTCAGTTGCCATCTCACGAATTGCAATCATCACGGTCTATTTGGCGATTTCACTTTTGTTTGTCGCGGGACTCGCTTTTTACCTGAGTGTTCGCACCGATGCACCACTTGGCGCAGTTGGGGTTGCAGTTGGAACATCAATTTTGCTCAGCATTCTTGACGCCATCACGGCTCTTGGAAAACTTCGTGATTGGTTGCCAGTTCACTATGCATTTTCATGGTTTGATGCATTGGCCACAACAATTGATTGGTCAACAATGATCCGCGGTGCAAGTTATTGCTTTATTGCCGGAACAGTGCTCTATGCGCTTGCAATTAATAGGTTCGCGCACAAAGACGTGACCTCGTAACTAAGCCATAGCCAGTTTTTACCAGTCCCCGAGCGAGTAGCGTTTGGTTGATTAATCGTGGGGCCAGTAGCTCAGTGGTTAGAGCAGGGGACTCATAATCCCTTGGTCGTAGGTTCGATCCCTACCTGGCCCACTTTTTGCCTTTTGTTAGTGGTGCGCTATGCTTGTTACACGAATCGCATACATCAACGGGATGTGTGTATAAAAAGGGGAAATAAATGACAAAGCACAAAGGGCTAAAGTCCGCCGTTCTTGCCATTGCAGCGTTTGCACTCATCGCGGGTGCATGTGGCGGCAGTAGCGACACAGCAACAGAAGAGACCACAGCGCCAGCAACCGAAGAGACAACTGCTCCGGCGGTTGACCCATGCGAAGGTTCAGAGCTCAAGCTCGGTATCGCATTCGATACTGGTGGTCGTGGTGACGGAACATTTAACGACTCAGCCGCACGCGGTGGAGAACAAGCCGCAGCTGAATTGTGCTACGTAGTTTCAGAACTTGAAGCAACAACTGATGACGATCGCAAACCAAACCTCGAAGCACTTGTGGCAGCTGGCAATAACCCAGTTATCGCAGTTGGTTTCGCATTCGGTGGAGCGATTGAAGAAGTTGCAGCTGCTAACCCAAATGTAACTTTCGGTTGGGTAGACGGTTATCTTGACCTTCCAAACGTAAAGACACTTGGCTTCTCTGAGCAAGAGGGTTCTTTCCTCGTTGGTGCAGCTGCTGCATTGAAGAGCACGACTGGAACAATCGGATTCATTGGTGGTCAAGAAATTGACTTGATCAAGAGGTTCGAAGCCGGATACATCGCAGGTGCGAAGGCAGTTAACCCAGCGATCAAAGTTGAATCAAAGTATCTCGGTGCAGCTGGAGACAATGCTGCATGGGGCTCACCTGATAAAGCTAAAGAAATCGCGTTGAGCTGGTTCAAAAAAGGTGCAGACATTGTTTACACCGCAGCTGGTGGTTCAGGTGCAGGCACAATTGATGCAGCTGTTGAAGCTGGTGCAGGCAAATGGGCGATCGGTGTTGACTCAGATCAGTACCTAAATGCAACTCCAGAACAACAAGCACACATCTTGACTTCGATGCTCAAGCGCGTTGACGTTTCAGTATTCCTCGCTGCAAAAGCAGTCAAGGAAGGCGATGTCAGTGGTGGTTTCAAGATATTTGACCTCAAGAGTGATGGAGTCGGTTACTCAACATCGGGTGGATACCTTGATGATGTTGCTGATCAACTTGAAGCATTCAAGGCAAAGATCGTTAGTGGAGAAATTGTCGTTCCGACAAAACCATAATTTAAAATAATCTAATTATTTGCGGGAGCCTGGGTCATCGACCCAGGCTCCCGTTTTTATTGCGCAAGTTTTCGTTTCTGTATTTGTTTTTGAAATTGAAATAAAATTGCTTGTGTGTCAGACTTAGGCGATGCAATCTGGCAGTGCAAAGTCGAGCCAAACTCTGTCAGCAGAATCAGCACATGTCGTTGAACTTGCGAACATAAGCAAGAGCTTTCCAGGCGTAATTGCGAATCGCGATATTTCTCTGCAAGTCGCTCGTGCCACGATCCACGCAATTGTCGGCGAAAACGGCGCTGGAAAATCAACCCTGATGAAAATTCTTTATGGCCTGCATCAGCCTGATTCAGGGACTATTGCGATCAACGGAGTTATCACTCAATTTAAGTCGCCAAGTGAGGCGATCGCCGCCGGTATTGGCATGGTGCATCAGCACTTTATGCTCGCCGACAATTTGACAGTTCTTGAAAATATTATTCTGGGATACGAACCGACGAAATATGGCGTGCTTTCGCTGGGTGATGCTCGCAAACGAGTCAAAGAGTTAGCAACTTCAATTGGGGTCGATCTTAATTTAGATCTGCCGATTTCCGAACTGGGTGTTGGGCAAAGGCAACGAGTCGAAATCTTGAAAGTGCTTTTTCGCGGTGCCGAAATTTTGGTTTTAGACGAGCCCACCGCAGTTCTTGTGCCCCAAGAAGTCGATGAACTATTTACGAATCTTCGCAAGTTGGTGGCAAACGGAACGACGATTTTATTTATCTCACACAAGCTTGACGAAGTTTTATCTATTTCTGATCAGATAACAGTGATTCGACAAGGGTCAACAGTTTCTACTGTCTCACCGAAAATGGTGGATCGCTTGAAACTTGCCGAACTGATGGTTGGGTCTGATCTGCCAAGTCATGGAAAGCGCACGACTCTCGTTGGTGAAAAAATTCAATTGTCTACAAATAAGTTGACCGTGCTTGGAAAGGATCGTAAAAACCCGGTTGAAAATGTTTCATTCAAGATATTCGAAAGTGAGATCGTCGGTATCGCTGGTGTAGACGGAAATGGTCAGTTTGAACTTTGTGAGGCTCTGCTTGGTTTAGTGGACATCGAAGGTACTGTAGAAATAGGTGGCAAAGATGCCAGCAAATTAAGTATCCGCGAACGACTTGATCAAGGGCTCGCCTATATTCCTTTTGATCGACACCGAGAAGGTTTGATGCTCGCAGCTTCACTTTGGGAGAATTCTTTATTGGGTCATGAGACTTCACTTTCTCGCGGACCGATGATCGACTTTGATGCCGCGAAAAAATCATGCAGAGAAATAATTGATCGATTTGGTGTGATGACGCCAAACGAACTTGTGCCAGCGTTCGTATTGTCGGGCGGTAATCAACAGAAACTGGTTGTCGGTCGTAATCTTGCAACAGCACCTAAAGTGCTCATCGCTGCACATCCAACTCGCGGAATAGATGTAGGTGCACAGGCCGCAGTCTGGGAGGAGATTCGTCGCTCGCGGGATGCTGGCATGTCGGTATTGCTTGTGTCTGCTGATCTCGAAGAAGTTTTAGGGTTATCCGATCGAATTCTCGTGATGTTTGACGGTGAAATCTCAGCGGAGCTTGACCCTAAGAGTGCGACGCCGCAAATTCTCGGAAAGTACATGACAGGCACGCAGTGAATCAGCAACTCACGACTCAACGCAATTTCGACTCAATGCGCAAATCGCTCAACACCCTCGGAAGTTCGGTTAGTGCAATCATTCTTGCTCTAAGTATTTGTGCTGTGCTTCTGCTCGTGACTGGCAAAGACCCTTTCGCGGCATATAGCAAAATCTTAGAAACAGGTTTGACAGGCGAGAAATTGCTTGAAATGTTGAAACGAGCGACACCTCTAATCTTTAGTGCGATCGCAGTTGCGATTGGTTTTAAAATGAATCTGTTCAATATTGGCGTTGAAGGCCAGTATCTATTTGCGGCATTAATAGCAGCCGAAATGGCCACTCATGTTTCGCTTCCGCGACCATTGCATATTTTATTTATTTTAGTTGTGGCGATGGTTTCGGGCGCCGCGTGGGCGAGTATTGCGGCATTTTTGAAAATCGCTCGCGGCGTTAATGAAGTCATCTCTACAATCATGCTCAACTACATTGCACTTTCTTTTATTCAGTGGCTCTTTGAGAGTTTCTTTCGAGACGATTCTGATGGCGGCCTAAATGTCAAAACAACCAAAATTGCGCCGAGCGGACGCATGCCCGATTTAGTTCATGACCGACTAAATGGAATGTTCATTGTCGCTTTGATTGTTGCATTTCTTTATTGGATTGTTGTATTTCGCAGCCGATTTGGCTTTCGGCTTCGGGCCAGTGGCCTTAACCCGATCGCGGCTCGCACGGCTGGCATTCCTGCCAATCGAATGGTATTAATCGCGTTGATGTTGTCTGGAGCAGTGGCAGGTTTGATCGCGATGCCAGCCGTAATCGGTGATGTTTACGGGTATGGGCCTTCAGCGATTGCCACCCAGTTCGGTTTCGCCGGTATCTCGGTTGCCTTGTTGGGACGTAATCACCCACTTGGAATTATCGGTGCGGCGCTATTGTTTGGTTTTCTCGACTCAACATCAGCGGTACTTCAGCTATCTGGAATACCAAGTTCGATCGTCAAAGTTATTCAAGCGATCATCGTGCTGGTTGTAGTTATTGTCAACGAAGCGTCTTCAAGGCGCTATAACCGACGAACTGCAGAGCGAGCAGCGGCCGATCTGAAAAGTCAGGAAGTACCGCAGTGACCCAGTCAAAAAATTTCAGATTATTTGTTTCTCTGCTTGCGGCACTGGCGATCATCTCGACAGTTCGGTTATGGACTAGTCAAGATGCCCTCACATCATCAGACACTATTGGCACGGCACTTCGGCTGACGGTACCAATTCTTCTTGCAGGTATGGCTGGACTCTGGGCTGAACGCTGTGGAGTTCTGAACATCGGCATTGAAGGCATGATGATTTTCGGAACATGGTTCGGTGCTTGGGGAGCGTGGCAATTTGGTCCATGGGCTGGATTGCTCTTTGCAATTTTGGGCGGAGTATTTGGTGGGCTGGTGCATGCCGTTGCCACCGTTCGGTTCAATATCGATCAGGTGATTTCGGGTGTGGTAATAAATTTGTTCGCTTTCTTTGGGGTTCGATATCTAAGTGAGCTTGTTTATGTCGGCAAACAAGGGGGAGGCATCAGTCAATCTCCGCCACAGAAGTGGGCGCTACCAAGATTCAATTTGCCGATACTTTCTGGCGGACAAATAGCCGGCTGGAAGTCGCCAGATTTCTTGGGCTGGTTGGAGTTGCAACGATGGTTCATCCTCGGCGATCTCGGCGGAATTAGTCGCGGCCTGACGCATAATCTTTCTTGGGCAACTGTCATTGCTGTTTTGGTTGTTCCGGCATCAGCATGGGTTTTATGGCGCACGCGTTTTGGTTTGCGTCTGAGGTCTTCAGGAGAATCACCAGTTGCTGCTGAAAGCCTTGGTGTAAAAGTAAATCACCTTCGATATTACGGATTATTAATCAGTGGCGGCCTCGCCGGGTTAGCAGGTGGCACACTTTCGATCGTTGCCTCTTCGTATTATCGTCAAGGTCAAACTGCAGGTCGCGGATTCATCGGTCTCGCAACGATGATTTTTGGAAACTGGCGCCCCAGTGGAATCTTGATCGGAGCAATGTTGTTTGGCTACGCCGAAGGAATAAAACTCGTCGCATCAGACTCGATCACCGCGCTATTTTTATTTATTGCAGCCATCTCAGGAGTATTTTTGGTCGTTGCCGTTATCCGCCGCAAGCGCGTGCAAATTGCAGTTGCCTTAAGTGCTTTTTTGCTTTCAGCGATCGCATATCGAACTGTCGACACAGTTCCAGAATCTTTGACACAGGCTTTGCCATATTTAGTGACGTTGATTGTTTTGGCAACCGCTAACCAAAGATTGCGACCACCAGCAATGGCAGGTGTTCCATTTAGGCCTGGTGAGCCCCACTAAAAATTGTTGAATTAAGCCTATTTGGGGCGAAAGGCGACGAGACCATTTGTGAGTTCAAGTCGCGGGCCATTGATTAAGTCAATGCAATAAGGCACTGCAGGCATCACTGCATCAAGACATTCGCTTATTGAGGATGGTTTGCCAGGCAAATTAATAATCAGCGAAGAGCCACGGATGCCCGCGGTTTGTCGCGAGAGAATTGCTGTTGGCACAACTTTGAGCGAAGTTATTCGCATCAATTCGCCAAAACCTGGCATCATTTTTTCGCAAACTTGCTCTGTGGCTTGCGGTGTGATGTCACGAATTGCCGGCCCCGTGCCACCAGTTGTAACGATCAGACAGCATTGCTCGACGTCAGCGAGTTCGCGCAAAGTTGCAGTGACGAGATCGATTTCGTCGGCGATCACACGCGCAACTGGTTGCCACGTGTTCGAAAGATGTTTCGTGAAGTATTCGTGAATTGCTGGTCCACCACGATCTTGATAAACGCCCGACGAAGCACGGTCAGAAACGGTGACGATGCCGATCTTGGCTGGTGAAGTTTTTTCAGTCATCAACAGTTACCAGAAAAGATTTTGCGGATCGTTATATTTTTTACCAAACGAGAGTTTGCGGACAATTGATTTATATATTTGGCGCCAGCCAAAACGAAAACCAGTCAGTGATCTTGCAGTAAATGAGACTGCCTGCAGTCGTTCGATTGATGCACGAAACCCACGCAACATTGCGGTTTCTGTGGCGCTCAGCAGTAGCGGTTCGATAGTTGCTGCGAAAGCGTGAGTCTCGAATTTGAAAGTCGAATAATCCATTTCGTAGACGGCTTGCAGACGGTTTGCTGTGTGTTGGTCGCAAACCTGTTCTAGTTTGATGCCAAAACCGACATTGTGACGCTCGAGAGTTAGTGACGTGCCGGCGCGACGATTGATCTCGTCAACAAGTTTTTGCATCTCGGCTGGTTGTTCGACTCGAACCGCCATGTTGTAGTTGAACTTATCTGGTTGCACGATATGCGACTGCGGCAAAAAGTGGTGATCATCCATAAACTCATTCGTCTGTTCGGTGATCATCTTGGCGAATAATGCAAAGCTCTCGCTGACATTTATTCGACCATCAACGAGTTGGTCTTGGCAAAGTTCGATTGCACCTTCTGGAGTACCAGGTGCTCGCGAGAAAATACGATTCTCCCATGCCGAATAAGCGCGAGTTAGAGGGTCGCGAGTTGCATAAACACGCAGCCAGTCAGGCGAATGCAAAATCTCGTCTATTTGGTTGGCTTTCATGTCGATCAGTTTTGTTAAACCGTTAACACCAAGTTCATGAATCGTCTGCGACTTTGCCATGTGCGGACTAATGAGATGGTCGAGGCGAGATTGGTCGTAACTGCCGCTGGCTTTGGCGAGCAACATTTTTAAACTACTGCAGGCAACTTTTGTAGTCGGGCAGTACATCACTTTTAGACTCGGCGCAACGAGTAAAAACCCGGCATACGGCTTCAGAGGAAATGATTTCTCGCTGCTCACTGTTGCAGTCTTGCTTTCATCAGTTGGCTCTTGCTTGTAGTTTCTTGAGAATTAATCTGACCGATTCTTGCAAAGTTTCGTTGTCTTGACCGACTATTACATCTGGTGACTTGGGTGCTTCGTACGGGCTATCTACTCCGCTAAGCCCAGTCATTTGACCGCTGCGCACCTTGGCATATAAACCTTTTGTATCGCGTCGTTCGCACTCGTCGACAGGCGTGGCAACGTGCACTTCAATGAATTGCAGATTTTTTTCTGTATGCAATTTGCGTGCGTGTTCTCGCGATGCGATAAATGGCGAAATAATCGGCACGATTGCGACTGTGCCTGAGTCGGCAAATAAACACGCAACTTCGGCTACTCGGCGAATATTTTCGGTGCGATCGGGGTCGCTGTAGCCGAGATCAGAGTTGAGACCGAGTCGAAGGTTGTCGGCGTCTAAAATATAAGCGAGTCGACTCGTGTTTAGAAGTTCACGCGCAAGTTCGATGGCGATGGTTGATTTGCCAGAGCCAGACAACCCTGTCAGCCAAACTGTCGCGCCCGCTAGGCCGTGTTTGTTCCATCTTTGTGAGCGGGTCACGCCAGATTCGTGCCAAATTGGTTTGTTCATCTGCCAGCCACGATCAAGATCTCGGTGACAACAACATGCCTGCGGCGACAGTTTGTCCGGATGACTCGTCCACGAGAATAAACGAACCAGTTGTGCGATTCTGATGGTAGTCGTCAAAGAACAGCGGGCTAGTCGTGTGCAAAGTTACACGACCGATTTCGTTGAACTTAAGTTCTTTGATATCAGATTCGCGATGCAGGTTTGAAATATCTAACCGATATAAAACATTTGAAACTTTGCCACGAGCAAGTTTGGTCGTGTGCTTGACTGTGTAGATCTTGTCGAGTTGCAATGGCGCGGCGTCGTCCATCCAACACAGCATTGCTTCAAGTTCTTGCGAAGTTCGTGGTCGGTTATTTGGTCGACACAACATGTCGCCGCGGGTGATTGACAGATCGTCGGCCAACAAAATTGTTACTGCTTGGCCTGGCTCGGCTTGCTCGACTGGGCCATCTGGAGAGTCAATGCCCGTGATTGTGCTGGTTAGGCCAGAAGGCAAAACCATAATGTCATCGCCGACTCGTAACATTCCACCTGCAACACGACCAGCGAAACCGCGATAGTCGGGGGTGTCGGCGCGTTGCGGACGAATCACGTATTGCACAGGAAACCGCGTATCAATTCGGTTGTCGTCACTCGCGGTGTAAATATTTTCAAGATGGTGCAACAGTGTCGAGCCCTCGAACCACGGCATGTTTGCCGAACGACTCACAACATTGTCCCCAGCAAGTGCGCTGATCGGCAAAAAAGTAACATCGCGTAAATCAAGACGCGACGCAAAAGTTTCGAACTCTTCGCGGATCTTGTTGAATATCGCCGAGTCGTAATCGACCAGATCCATCTTGTTGACACAAATTACGAGGTGGGGTACACCGAGTAGTGATACGAGCAGACTGTGACGACGAGTTTGTTCAACGACACCAGTGCGGGCATCAACGAGCACAATAGCCAGATCTGCATTTGATGCGCCAGTGATCATGTTGCGGGTGTATTGAATGTGTCCTGGGCAGTCAGCAATTATGAAACTGCGTTTTGGAGTAGCAAAGTATCGATAGGCGACGTCGATTGTGATGCCTTGTTCGCGTTCGGCACGCAAGCCATCGGTAAGAAGAGACAAATCGACATAGTCGTCGCCACGTCTCTTGCTGACTGCTTCGATGTGTTCGAGTTGATCTTCGAAGATGCTTTTTGAGTCGTACAACAGGCGACCAATCAAAGTTGATTTTCCGTCGTCGACCGAGCCAACAGTTGCAAAATGAAGTCGCTCCATTAGAAGTAGCCCGTTCGTTTGCGGTCTTCCATGCCGGCTTCTGAGATTCTGTCGTCGGCACGAGTTGCACCGCGTTCGGTGATTCGCGCAACTGATGTTTCGGCGATGACCTGCTCAATCGTTGTTGCTGAAGATTCAATGGCTGCCGTGCAGGTTGCGTCGCCAACGGTGCGAAACCGCACGAGTTCTTCGCTAACCGATTCGCCAACTTCTGGTTTTAAAAATGGAGAAACAGCCATCCACATGTTGTCGCGACGAAATACTTGACGCCTATGCGCATAATAAATACTCGGTAGATCGATGTTGTAGTCGGCAACAAATCGCCAGATATCAAGTTCGGTCCAATTTGAGATCGGAAAAATTCGAAAGTGTTCGCCAGGCTTGTGGCGCCCGTTATATATTCCCCAAAGTTCTGGCCGCTGAGTCTTGGGATCCCATTGACCGAATGCATCGCGATGCGAATAGACACGCTCTTTGGCCCGAGCGCGTTCTTCGTCACGACGCGCACCGCCAAATACGGCATCAAACTTGTGTTCTTTGATCGAATCAAGCAGCGTCACAGTTTGTAGCGGATTACGACTTGCACGCGGGCCGGTTGCATCCTGAATTCGACCAGCATCAATCGACGCCTGGACAGAACCAATAATAAGTTGCACGTCTAGATCACGAACTGCGCGGTCACGAAACTCGATTACTTCGGCAAAGTTGTGTCCAGTGTCAATATGCAACATCGGGAAGGGCACTCGTGCTGGGCTGAATGCCCGTGCCGCCAGATGCAACATAACGACCGAATCTTTGCCACCAGAGAACAACATTGCTGGTCGCTCGAACTCGGCAGCGACTTCGCGGATGATTGTGACCGACTCGTCAATCAGACTGCGCAATGCTGATTTCACCCCTTTAAGACTAGGGCTTTTTGTAATGTCCGAGTGTCACAGCGCAAATGCCCTTTTGTGAATAGTTCTAGCAATTAGTCTGACTGCGAAGGAAACCTGTGGCGCGACTAACAAAAGCAAGTTCAAATCAAGAGATCTTGGCGGTGCTCAACGAGACCGCCGATGCCGTTGGCGTTGTTTTGCGCGCAAACAAAAATTGGTCGTTGTCGGGCTTGCGTGATACGCAATATGCAGTTGATTTACTTGCCGATGCTGCCGCACTCGAAGTGTTGCACGGTGCCGGTGTTGCAGTGTTGTCAGAAGAAAGCGAAATCACCGGAGTGTTCGGAGACGACGACCTTTGTGTCGTAATCGATCCGCTTGATGGTTCGACGAATGCCAGTCGTGGTGTGCCGTGGTATGCGACTGCGTTGTGCGCGATCGACAAAAACGGCATGCGGGCTGGGCTTGTTGTGAATCAAGCAATGCAAAGTGATCGCTACTGGGCCACGGCTGGTGGTGGTGCATTTCATAATGGTGTGGCGATGCGACCAAGTAGATGTGTTGAACTAAGCGAAGCAATCGTCGGCATCTCGGGTATTCCGAAACAGCGACATCGTTGGGGGCAGTTTCGTGCGCTTGGTGCAGCGGCGCTAGATATTTGTTTAGTTGCTGATGGCGTGATTGACGCTTGGATTGATTTCAATACACATGGAGTTTGGGATTATCTCGCAAGTATTTTAATCTGCCAAGAAGCAGGGGCTCAATTCGTCGAGCATCAGGGACGAGACTTCATCGTGCAAGAACATTCGCACCGTCGCACTCCAATCGTGGCGGCGACTCCTGAACTTCTCGCGATAGTCAAACAAATTCGCGATCAAAAATAAGAACAACACGGCGTTACGATCAACGGCTATGAAAATTTTGGTGATTACCGCGCATCCCGATGATGTCGACTTTGGCGCTGGTGGAACTATTGCGACTTGGATCGCAGAAGGCAATGAAGTTGTTTATTGTCTCGTAACTGACGGCCAGGCTGGCGGTTCAGACAACACAGTTACGCGCGAACAAGTGGCAGCCACGCGTCGACGAGAACAAACAGCTGCAGCAAACATGCTCGGTGTTACTGAATTGCATTGGCTTGGGTTTCCCGACTGTGCAGTCGTCGCATATCTCAATTTTCGTCGCGAACTGATCGCCTTAATACGTATTGTT
>BJGF01000050.1 GCA_014190295.1 Actinomycetes bacterium
CGCCGGAATCTCCGGAGTGATTGCCAAACACGGGCGTGAATCAATCGCTACATATTTAGGAAACCCCGGTGCGCATGGTTTGTCTTCGCTGACTTTCAATCGCGTGTTGTTGCAGTCAATAGGTTCGCGCCAGCGTTATAGCGCATCAACGGTTGATCAACTTCCAAAACAAGTTTCATCTGGGTTGATGTTCGGCTCGGCGAGCACAGTGCCCGTGCCCGATTTGGATCGCACGCAATATCTGTTGGTGCTCGGCGCGAACCCTTACGTATCAAACGGAAGTTTGTGTACGGCGCCAGATTTTCCGGGGAGACTCGAAGCGATGCAAGCACGCGGCGGCAAACTTGTCGTAGTTGATCCGCGTAAAAGTCGTACCGCACAACAGGCCGATGAATGGATTGCAATTCGTCCGGGCACAGATGCTTTATTGCTTGCGGCAATCGCCCAGACTCTGGCCACTGACGGTCTCGAAGTTTTATCGCAACGGCTCGGCAGATATTTGAACGGTCTTGATGAAGTTGTTTTGGCATTGCAACCATTTACCCCTGAAGCAGTCGCAGAAACTACCGGTATTGATGCGCAAACTATTAAGCGCATAGCGCGAGAGTTGCGCGATGCAAGTTCGTCGGCGGTTTATGGTCGCATCGGTACAACGACGACGGTTTTTGGCACGACAGCATCATGGTTGGTAGACGTAGTCAACATCTTCACCGGAAACCTCGACCGAGTCGGTGGGGCGATGTTGCCGTTGCCGGTTGCCGGAAGTGGCAACACAGGTGGTGCGAGCGGCAAGGGCAAGGGGTTTCGCACGGGTCGGGGGCATTCTCGGGTGCGAAAATACCCCGAAGCTTTGGGCGAGTATCCGGCTGCTGCGATGGCCGAAGAAATCACCACACCTGGTGAAGGACAAGTGCGCGCGCTGATTGTTGTTGGTGGAAACCCAATTTTGTCCACACCAAACGGAGAACAACTCGCCAAATCTTTTGCAGAACTTGAATTTATGCTCAGCGTTGATATTTATTTAAATGAAACTTCAAGATTTGCCGATGTAATTCTGCCCGTGCCGTCACCATTGCAACGCAGTCACTATGACTTGGCTCTGCTGACATTTGCGGTGCGTAATGTCGCGAACTATAGCCAAGCAGTACTGCCACTAGCCACAGATCAGCCAGACGAATGGGAGATTCTTGCAAAAATTTCAGCGATTGCTGCCGGGCTTGGCGCAGATGTGCAGGCGTCATCTGTCGATGATTCACAAATTACGGGTTTAGTAGAGAGCAGGATAAAAGATTCATCATCAAATATTTTTGGACGCGACAGCGAAGAGTTAATCAATGAACTTTCGGTCACTGGTCGTCGTGGACCAGATCGAATACTCGACTTCATGTTGCGCACAGGACCTTATGGCGATGGTTTTGGTTCGGTACCAGGTGGTCTGACCCTTGACAAGCTGATTGACGCACCGCACGGTATTGATTTTGGTGCGCTCGAACCCCGATTGCCAGATGTGCTGCGAACTCAGTCAGGAAAGATTGAACTTGCGCCACCACAATTGATCGCCGACCTCGAGAGATTGTTGAAGTTTTGTCAAACAGATATTTTGGATCAGAACACGAATCAACTAATGCTCGTTGGTCGCCGAGATTTGCGCTCAAATAATTCTTGGATGCACAACATCGAAGTACTCGTGAAAGGCAAGCCTCGTTGCACTCTGCAAATACACCCAGATGATGCGACGCGACTCGGTGTTACTTCTGGCTCAACAGTTCGCGTTACCAGCCGAGTCGGCAGTGTCGACGCGCCAGTCGAAATAACAGAATCAATCCGGGGCGGAGTAGTTAGTCTGCCGCACGGATGGGGACACACGATGTCAGGCACGAACATCAAAATTGCTTCTTTGCGCGCAGGCGTCAATTCGAATTTGTTGACAGACCAAGAAGTCCTTGACCCACTGTCAGGAACAAGCGCTCTAAATGGCATTCCTGTTGAGGTTGTGGCAATTTAAGAAATTCACATGTTTATCCACTTCCAATCCACAGGACCCTGACCCTATGATTGCGACTGCAATTGGGGTGATCTCAGGAATGGCGTTAAATATGCCTTCTAAATGATTGACAAAGGCGAATAACAATGCTGTAATCTGTTACTACAAGTTGTGTGAGTTTCTGCACTGGGGGATGGTTTGGCACTACATATAGTGGTCTCGCAAGAGGCCCTATTTGTGCCACGATTGAGCCTCAGCGAAGAATTAAGCGTAACTAGAAGTTGTTTTATTTACCGCCGCGAATAACGGCACAAGAAAGATAAAGAAAGAAAAGGTACTAAAAATGTCTCTTGCTCCAGAGCGATTGTCAATCGGAATCCGTCGTCACTTCACTGCACCAGGTGTGCATCCGTACGACCAAGTGAAATGGGAGCGTCGCGATGCGCAGATCAAGAACTGGAAAGACGGCACAGTTGCTTTCGAGCAACTTGGTGTTGAGTTTCCGTCAACATGGTCGCTAAATGCAACGAACATCGTCTCGCAGAAATACTTTCGTGGAACGCCAGGCACAAAAGAGCGTGAGTCATCGTTGCGTCAAGTCATTGACCGTGTTGCCGACACAATCACCAATTGGGGAACCGAGTGTGGTTACTTTATTGACCAAACAGAGGCAGACGCTTTTCGTGATGAATTGAAATTCATTCTGGTTACACAACGTGCTGCGTTTAATTCGCCGGTGTGGTTCAACATCGGTGTCGAAGGTGTGCCGCAACAAGCGAGTGCATGTTTCATTTTGGCTGTCGACGACACGATGGATGCAATCTTGAATTGGTACAAAGAAGAAGGAACAATTTTTAAGGGTGGTTCTGGTTCAGGAATCAACCTGTCGAATATTCGCAGCAGTGCAGAACATCTAAAAGGTGGTGGCACAGCTTCAGGCCCAGTGAGTTTTATGCGTGGCGCAGACTCTTCAGCCGGAACGATCAAGTCGGGCGGCAAAACTCGTCGCGCCGCAAAGATGGTCATCCTTAATGCGAGTCACCCAGATATCGAAGAATTTATTTGGTGCAAGTCGCACGAAGAAAAGAAAGCCCGTGCACTTCGCGACGCAGGTTTCGACATGGATCTCGACGGAAAAGATTCGTTTTCGGTGCAATATCAAAATGCCAACAACTCAGTTCGTGTAACAGACGAGTTCATGCAGGCCGTCAAAGACGACGCCGACTGGAACCTGACCGCGGTCAAAGACGGACGGGTAGTTCGCACGGTTCGTGCTCGCGACCTATGGCGCCAAATCGCCACAGCATCATGGGAGTGCGCAGACCCTGGTTTGCAGTTCGACACCACAATCAACAAGTGGCACACCGCCCACGCGGCTGGTCGGATTAACGGCTCGAACCCTTGCAGCGAATACATGCACATCGACAACTCGGCGTGCAACTTGGCTTCGATCAATTTGTTGAAATATCTCGACGACAGTGACCATTTCGATGTAGAGGCATACAGCCACACAATCGAAGTGATGTTCACCGCGCAAGAGATCCTCGTTGGCAACGCAGATTATCCAACCGAAAAAATCGCCGAGAACAGTCGCTTGTTTCGTCAACTTGGTTTGGGCTACGCAAACCTTGGTGCTCTTTTGATGGCACTCGGAATGCCATACGACTCGACAGGTGGTCGTGCATGGGCAGCCGCGCTTACTTCATTAATGACGGGCCACGCTTACGCCACGAGTGCGCGCACTGCAAGTCGCATGGGACCATTCGCAGGATTCTCAGCCAACGAGCGTTACATGCTCAATGTTTTGCGAATGCACCGCGATGCCAACAAAGAAATCGACAACATCGATGTTGTTCAGCAAGATCTTGTCGATGCTGCAACAGCATCATGGGATACGGCGGTTCGCGACGGTGAAGAATACGGTGTGCGCAACAGTCAAGCATCGGTGCTTGCACCAACCGGCACGATCGGTTTGATGATGGATTGCGATACAACAGGCATCGAACCAGATTTAGGTTTGGTTAAATTCAAAAAACTTGTCGGTGGTGGCAACATGACGATCGTTAATCAAACAGTGCCACGAGCACTTGCGCAACTGGGCTACGAAGGTCCGGTTGTTGATCGAATCATTGCCTACATCGACGAGAATAAATCAATCGTTGGTTCTCCAGATCTCAAAACCGAGCACTTGGCAGTGTTCGCTTGTTCGATGGGTGACAACACGATTCACTATGAAGGTCACGTGCGAATGATGGGAGCGGCTCAACCGTTCTTGTCTGGCGCAATTTCAAAGACCGTCAACATGCCAGAAGAAGCATCGATCGAAGACATCGAAGCGTTGCACATGCTGTCATGGGAGCTCGGCATAAAAGCAGTTGCTGTTTATCGCGACAACTGCAAAGTTGGGCAACCACTTTCAACAGCAAAAAAAGACAGCGAAAAAGGTTCAACATCGAGCACAGATGCAGAAAATTCAGCAACTCAAGTTGTTGAGCGCATCGTCGAGCGAGTCGTTCACCAACCAATTCGTCAAAAATTGCCGCGGTCACGTCGTGGTCGCACTTTCGAGTTCCGCGTTGCCGACTGCAAAGGTTTTGCAACAATCGGCGAATATTCAGACGGTCGACCTGGTGAAGTGTTCTTGACCGTGTCGAAACAGGGTTCAACTCTGGCTGGCATCATGGACGCGTTCGCCAAGAGCATCTCATATGGCCTGCAATATGGGGTACCAATGCGTGCATTCATCGAAGCATTCGTAAACACCCGTTTCGAGCCAGCCGGCATGACTGATGATCCAGATATTCGTATGGCTTCATCAATCGTCGACTATCTGTTTCGTCGTCTAGCAGTTGAATATCTAACAACTGATGAGCGTGCCGAATTGGGTATCTACACTCGCGAAGAGCGCATGCAACCAACTCTGCCAGGTGTTGAAGAGTCGATCACCGAGACAACACAAGGCACAGATATTTTCGCTGATCCAAAATCTATTCCGTCGGTTACTGAGTTGGTCGCACAAATCAACGCGGGGTCGTTTACTGCGCCGCCAAGTCACGGCGCAAATAAGCCAGCCGGAACGGGCATGATGTGCTCGTCTTGTGGTTCAGCCAACATGCAACGCGCCGGTGCGTGTTATGTCTGTGGCGACTGCGGTTCATCCAGCGGTTGTTCGTAATCATCTAGATTTAGCGAGTGGCCAATAATCGCCAGTCCGTAGAACTTGCGTGGTTCGCAGCGCTATGCGATGACGATTACGAGTTTCTCGGTGTCGCAGATGAAGATCTGCAATCTTCGTGGTTGCATTGCAGCGACATAGTTAGGCGTGCCGAAACAAACGGGTTCGACAACGTGCTGCTTCCGTCTGGCTACAGCCTCGGTATCGACTCGACCGCATTTGCTGGGGCAGTTGCAACTCTGACTAACGAGATCCATTTGTTGCTTGCAGTGCGACTTGGTGAACTCGTGGTGCCACAACTCGCGCGACAAATAGCGACGTTGCAACAAATTTCTAATTCGCGATTGGTGATTAATGCAATCTCGTCAGAGATGCCAGGCGAACAACTTTCAAGTGAAGCGCGATATCACCGCACAACCGAATATTTGTATGTGCTCGGCGAACTTTTAGAAGGACGAGGGGTAAACATAGACGGCGAGTTTTTGCAACTGCATATTGATCCGCCACGAATAACCGGCCAAGGTTATGGTTGTCCACCAATTTATTTTGGCGGACTGTCCGAGGCCGCCCGCGATTGCGCTGCGGCCAGCGCGGATGTTTATTTGATGTGGCCAGATACAACCGCCAAAGTTTCAAGTGTTGCTCTTGATCTGACTCATCGAGCACAAAATTTCGGGCGAACGTTGAGTTTTGGTTGGCGAAGTCATGTAATCGTGCGCGAGACCGAGCGCGAGGCTCGTGAGGCTGCGCGCAGACTGCTGTCGCGACTTGACCCTGCAACAGGTGATGCGATTCGTGCCAAGTCACTTGATGCAACTTCGACCGGTGTCAATCGTCAAAGCGAGTTGCGTTCAGCCGCGGACGACGAAGGCTATTTAGAGCAAAACCTTTGGACCGGCGTTGGTCGCGCGCGCAGTGGTGCAGGTATTGCAATTGTTGGTGACCCAGATCAAGTCACGGCGAAACTAAACGAACTCGCCGACGCGGGTGTTTCATCGTTCATCTTGTCTGGATATCCACATCTCAAAGAATGTGATCTCTTCGCGCGTTATGTGTTGCCACAAATCAACCATGCGCCACTATCTCTTATGCACGCCCCAGCCGCACTGCACGACCACCGCTAAATTTCTAGCTAGCTAATTAATGCGACAGTTAACCCGTTTGATGCCGTTGATGAAGTTGCTCTGCAAATAAGCCGGTTCACCAGTGATCTGCAAGTTCGGTGCGCGTCGACGAATCTCATCGAACATCACAGCGATTTCACGACGCGCTAGATTCGCCCCCAAACAAAAGTGTGGGCCACCAGCACCAAAACCAATTTGTGTTGGCTGAGCAGTGCGAGTTACATCAAATTTAAATGGCTCAGCGAAAATCCTTTCGTCACGGTTGCCCGAGTTATAGAACAGCACAACTTTTTGGTTTTGTTTAATTGGAAAGCCGTTGATTTCGGTATCTTGCGTCGCAGTACGACGAAAGTGCATTACCGGTGTTGCCCATCTCACGATTTCTTCGACTGCAGTTTTTGTGTTCGCTTCAAAGTCGTTGAACCACGTCGCCCGTTGATCCGGATTTTCGGTCAGTGCGACCATGCCGTGGGTTATTGCGTTACGGGTCGTTTCGTTGCCCGCAACTACCAGCAGAATAAAAAAACTTCCGAACTCTTGAGATGAAAGTCTCTCGCCGTCAACGACGGCATGCATCATCACGCTGGTTAAATCTTCGGTCGGATTGGCAAGTCGGGCCTCACCAAGGGCCTGGGCATAGGTGAACATGCCGATTCCGGCTTCCATTAATCCTTCGAGCGAACCAGTGAAGTCCGGGTCACCAGCACCCAAAATCGTATTCGTCCAATTAAAAATTTGCCGCTCGTCAGATTCGGGGATGCCCATCATCTCGCAAATAATCTGTAACGGAAACTTGCCCGCAATCGCATCCACAAAATCAAATTCTTTACCTTCGAACTCGTCAAGCACACGATCAATAATTGTTCGCGCCTTAACTTTCACGTACTCTTCAATTCGCGAAATCTCACGCGGAGTAAAACCCTTTGAAACTATTGAACGAAGACGAAAATGCTTGGGGTCGTCCATCCCGATCATCGACCCAAAAAACTCGTTTAGTTCTGGCGAAAGATCGGCAATGTTCGAACCTTTGCCGCTGCAAAAAAGTTGTGGATTGCGACTAACGTGCCAAATATCGTCGTGGCGGGTGAGGGCGAAATACCCAGGACCTTTAGGCACAAATACGAAATCCATTTCTTCGAAAAACCGAATCGGCTCTTCGTTGCGTAACTTGGCGAAAGCCGATTCGCGGTAGTCACGCGGGGCGTTCCAAAACTCAGGACTCGAAAGGTCTATATCTTTGAGGGCAACATCAAACAACTGCATCCCAAGACTCTAGAACTCTTGCCTCGCCAATTCCACCCAGACTTCGGTTTGACGCAGTAAAACGGCTAGGGTTTCGCATCGGCAATAGATAGATGAAAGTGCCGCCAAATAAATCAAATTTAAAATAGGGAGAAGTTATGGCAGAAGCAGTTATTGTCGCAACAGCACGAAGCCCAATCGGACGAGCCAACAAGGGCACACTCACAGAATTGCGCCCTGACGATATGTCGGCACAAATTATCCGCGCATTGATGGCCAAGGTTCCGCAACTTAAATCCGACGATGTCGAAGACTTGATGATGGGTTGTGGTCAACCAGCAGGTGAAGCAGGTTTTAATATTGCTCGCGTCGTAGCCGTGCTTGCAGGCCTTGACAATGTTCCAGGTGTGACAGTGAACCGTTATTGTTCGTCAAGTTTGCAGACAATTCGCATGGCTGCCCATGCAATTAAAGCGGGCGAAGGGGATTGCTTTATTGCCGCTGGTGTTGAAACTGTTAGTCGTTATGCATCAGGCGCTAGCGACATGGCACCGAACGCAATTTTCAAACCATCAGGTGAGCGCACAAAGGCGCGCGCGGCCGGCGGTCAAGGTGTTTGGTCGGCCGCAACTGGTTTGGCAGATATGTATATCGCCATGGGACAAACTGCAGAGAACGTTCGCGAACTTGAAGGTGTAACTCGTCAAGAGATGGACGAATTCGGCGCGCGCAGTCAACAACGCGCGGTCGCCAACCAAGAGAATGGATTTTTCGATCGCGAAATCTCGCCACTCACATTGCCAAACGGAACTGTGATTTCAAAAGATGATGGCCCTCGCGCAGGCACAACTGCTGAAGGTCTTGCGGGCTTGAAGCCAGTGTTTCGTCCCGACGGTCAGATCACAGCAGGCAATGCGTGTCCGTTAAATGATGGTGCCGCTGCAGTCATAGTGATGAGCGATACAAAAGCCAAACAACTTGGCATCAAGCCATTGGCGCGAATTGTTTCGTCAGGTGTGTCTGGTTTGAATCCAGAAATCATGGGACTCGGACCGATCGAAGCATGTCGTCAAGCACTCAAGCGCGCCGGAATGACGATTGATCAAATTGACCTCGTTGAAATCAACGAAGCCTTCGCCGCCCAGGTGATTCCATCGGCAAAGCATCTGGGTATTCCAATGGAGAAATTAAATATTCATGGTGGAGCAATTGCTCTGGGTCATCCATTCGGTATGACTGGTGCTCGAATTATGACAACTTTAATTAACGGCTTGCAACACACAGACAAACGATTCGGTCTCGAATCAATGTGTGTTGGTGGCGGTCAAGGTATGGCGATGATTATTGAGCGTTTAAAGTAAAAACGCTTTAGACAACTAGCGCGTACTGCGCAAGTGCATGATGCCAGCGACGCTGGCGATTGCAGCAATACCAACGGCAACAACAAAAAATGTGATGAAAGCTCCATAGGCACCATAGATCGACGGCGCAATAAAAGCCGCAATCATTTGACCGAAAACGTTTACCGCGCCCGACAAACCTTGTGCAGCCGATGCACGACCCACTGGCGCCGCCTTTGCAATCGCCGAAAGCGCAGCCGGAATCACCGATGCTTGCACTATGCCTTCAATTAAACCAACTCCTAAAATCACCCACGGATTTTTAATAACGCCGTACAAGACTGTCAGCAAACTAATTGGAACAACCAGCCACAACGCCACAGCAATCGGCGAACGCTTGTCGATCATCTTGCCCGCGCGAGCCGAAAATAAAATAAATGGCAAGCCGTAAACCGCAAAAGTTAAACCTGTCATTGCGTTGTTGCCGCCCAGGTCGTCTAAGAAGCGATCCCAAAGCGCGTCAAACATTCCGGTCGGAAACGTGACTGCGAGTGTCAAGATCAGCGCGATGCGAACATTGCGAATTCGTAGTAAATCAAAACTTAATCGCTGCGACTCAGCGTTTGATGCCAACTCCGGAAACTTGCGAGGGCTGATAATAAAAATCGCCAAAACAGCCAGTGCACCAAACAATAAAAACGTCGCATCTAAACCAAACGGGCCAATTATCAGCGAGCCGATTAATGGACCCGAAACAAAACCACCAATTTCCATGCCAGCCACTGCACCCAACCGCTCGGCGCTGCGATTGTCATCAAGATGTGCGGCCAAAGCCCGCACCGCAGGAAACGTCATACCGATCGAGGCACCGACGATTCCACGGGCAAAAATAAAAGTTGTTAGCGAATCACCCGTTGCAAAAATCACCGAGCCGATTGCCGCAAGACACAGACCGACTTGAATCAATTTTTTGCCGTGCCCCCGGTCGGCGAGCGGAGCGACAAACAGTTGAACCAAAAGACCCATTGCAAAACCCGTGCCAGCGATCAATCCCAGCGCCGAGTCGGCGTATCCATATTTTTCTTGCAATTCAGACATTGATGCAAACACGACGCTATTGGCGGCAGCGGTTGCGAAAACGCTAAATAGCAACAGCAACAAGTCAGCGCGTTGATTTTGTTTGTTCACTTCGCCAACTCGTCAAGCACGGCGTCAAAAAATATCGGCCAGTAGTGCAAAGCCCAATTGTCAAATTCGACTTCGCAAAGACCAACACAAGAAATGTTTGCTGCAGGGTCATGCCATACAAAACTTCCCGTCCCCCCAAAGTGACCAAAAGCTGATGCACTATTTCGTGTGCCCATCCAATGTGGATGTTTCGCTGCATGAATCTCTGGACCAAAACCCCAGTTGCACGGATCAAAGCGTCCGACCCCGGGCACTGTTCCTTCGAGTTCGCCAAATTGTGTTGTTGTTGCAGTCTGGGCAGTTGCAGATGAAATAAGTTTTGGATTTCGCAACTCAAGGGCAAACTCAACAAGATCGTCAACATTTGAAACAACATCTTTGGCACCTGAGCCATTGAGTGAACTGTTGACCATGCCAAGTGGTGCGAACACGGCGTCATTTAGATATTCGCTGAACGCCATCTCAGTAACCGCTTCAAGATGGGCAGTAATTAAGTCGTAACCAGTGTTCGAATAAATCCGTTTACGGTTTGGGCTGACAATCGGCACGTTGCCATCAAAGCTGTATCCACCTGCATGCGCCAACAAGTGGGCGAGCGTGCAACCCTCTTGACCAACTTCAGTGTTCAAATCTGTCGAACCTTCTTCAATGGCAACATGAGTCGCCCATGCAGTTAGCAATTTCGAAACAGATGCAATTCTCGATTTGCGTTCAGTGTCCCCAAAAGTATGTGTCTTTCCACGACGATCGATTACGCAAATTGCTGTATTTGACGCAGGCCACTCTCGTGCGAGGTCAAAGGCCCGCATTGGGCTATTTGGCTGAGCGAATTAGTTCGGCAACTCGAAACGCGAGATCTAATGATTGTCGGGCATTAAGTCGAGGATCACAAACAGTTTCATAGCGAGTGTCCAGATCTTCTTGACTTACAGATTCAGCGCCGCCAAGACATTCTGTTACGTTGTCGCCCGTAAGTTCGATGTGAATGCCGCCTGGCCAAGTGTTTTCTGCGCGATGTGCCATCACGAAGCCTGTGATTTCGCGAATAATGTCGTCAAAATGACGAGTCTTACGACCGTTGGCAGCAGTAAAAGTATTTGCGTGCATCGGATCGCATGCCCAAACGACTGGATGACCAGCATCGCGTACGGCTCGAATTAATGGACGCAAAGCACTTTCAATTTTGTCAGCACCCATTCGCGAGATCAGTGTCAATCGCCCCGCAACTCGCGCCGGATTCAGAATTTCACACAACGACAAAACAAAATCTGTGGTCGTATCTGGCCCAATTTTGCAGCCGATCGGATTGCCAACACCTCGTAAAAACTCGATGTGTGCGCCATCAAGTTGACGAGTGCGTTCGCCAATCCACAACATGTGTGCCGAACAGTCATACCAAGTGCCTGTAAGCGAATCTTGACGGGTGAGCGCCTCTTCGTATCCAAGAATTAATGCTTCATGACTTGTATAAAAATCAACCTCGTGCAACGGGCTGTGACTTTCTGTGTCGATACCGCATGCGCGCATAAATGCAAGAGCACGCTCAACTTCGCCCGCGACTTGTTCGTATCGCTGACCTGCGGTACTCGATGTCACGAATTCTTGGTTCCAGGCGTGCACGCGATTTAGATCGGCGAAACCACCTTTGGTGAATGCTCGCAACAAATTAAGTGTGCTTGCTGATTGGTGATAGGCCTGAACCATTCGTTGCGGGTCTGGAACGCGCGATTCGATGTGGGGTGCTGGATCATTGACCATGTGTCCACGGAAAGACGCGATCTCTTTATTGCCGATCATTTCTGTGTCGCTTGAGCGTGGCTTTGCGAATTGTCCGGCGATACGACCAACTTTTACGACTGGCACACCCATCGAATAGGTGAGCATCACTGCCATCTGCAAAATCACACGAAGTTTTTCGCGAATGTTTACTGCGGTGAACTCTTCGAAACTTTCAGCGCAGTCACCGGCTTGCAATAAAAATGCATTGCCGCTCGCGACTTGTCCGAGTGCGGTGAGCAGAGATCGTGCTTCACCAGCAAAAACGAGTGGCGGGAATGAAGCGATCTGCTTTAGCGCACCGTCAAGTTCGGTTTGGTCAGGCCACTTTGGCTGTTGAGCCGCAACGTTGTTCTGCCAAGAAGACGGTGTCCAACGGGTTGTCGCACTCATAGTTATAACCCTATTACCACAAGATGCTTCAGACGGTGAGGATTTCTCCGGCGTCATCGCGCAGCGTGTCAACTGCACGACTTACAAGGCGACGTGCCGCTTCAGCAGTTACTCCAAGTTCTTCGCCAACCTGACGAAAGCTCTTTCGCTCTCCATCATGAAGACCAAAACGAGCCTCAACTGCATAACGAGCACGCTCATCAAGAGTGCCGAGAAGTCGGTCAAGCAGATCACTGTCGACCATACCCATGACTGCATCTTCTGGACTGATGTCTTCGTTTGGTACAAGGTCACCCAAAGTTGCATCGCCATCTTCGCCAATTGTTTTGTCAAGCGAAACAGGAGTTGTCAAACGATGAAGTTCTGCGTTCATTGCACTCAAACCTTCGGCATCACCAGAACCCTGACGAAGTGCAGCACGAAGTGTTGCAGAACGATCTCCAGGAATTCGAATGAGACTTGCTTTTTGATCTAGTGCACGACCAATTGCTTGACGAATCCAGAAAGTTGCATATGTTGAGAATTTGAAACCACGACGCCAGTCAAACTTGTCAACTGCGTGCTCAAGACCAAGATTGCCTTCTTGAATTAAATCGAGAAGGTCCATTCCTTGTGGCAATGGATAACGGCGAGCGATTGAAACAACAAGTCGAAGGTTCGAACGAATGAACCGATCTTTTGCACGAGCGGCATTGCGCATATCAGCGCGAAGTGCGGCACCGCGCTCACCTTTTTCGATGGCTTTTTTCGCGTCACGACCGGCTTCGATCGCTTTTGATAAATCGCGCTCATCTTCGGCGTTGAGCAAGGCGACCTTGCCGATTTCGTTGAGATATATACCGATTGAGTCAGACATGGGGGTGTTTGGTCTTTCTTGGGGGATTAGGGGGTTATGGGGGGTATTCGGGGACTAGATACATTAGGGCATCGGCAACTTTTGTGCAAGAGGTAAGTGAAACTTTTCATAAATTATTTTCCTCAAGGTTTATATGGCTTTCACAGATTCAATTAGTTCTGACG
>BJGF01000051.1 GCA_014190295.1 Actinomycetes bacterium
CAGCACCATCACCCAAAGTTGTTGTTGCACCATAACCAAGTTGACCAGAACTTCCGAGCCCAAAACACTTTGAAGTTGAGTTATCAAGCACGACACAAGTGTGCGCTGTGCCAAGATCTAGATATCTCATCAAACCGCGAGTCTGCGTCGCGGCGCCAGAAACGCTACTCACGCTGCCACCGCTAACTTCGGCACGAACTTTGTGTGCCATAGTTGCCCCTGTTAATACCACAAATGTGACACTCAACACGATGTTTTTTTTGAACATATTGTGAGAATAGAAACTGCGAGATATCGCCCTCGCAACTCTGCTCATTTTGTAATCCAATTAAAATATTTCACACGTGTAATTCAGAAAAACCCAGTAAATTCACGAATTGACGTGCATGTAGTTTGACCGATACTCTGCAGTTTTGGCTTTGATCACATGGCTTGAATAGCGAGGCTTCGAAATGTTAAAAGTTCTGCAAACTCCTGACTCTCAATTTGAAGGCCTTGTTGACTGGCCATTTGAACCGATTTACACAATGATCGACGCGACTTCTGCATCTGATGCAGTCACTCTGCGGGTTCACCATATTGATACGGGCCCAATTGATGCTGCCCAAACCGTGTTGTGCATGCATGGTGAGCCGAGTTGGTCTTATCTATATCGCAAGATGATCCCGCGATTTGTGGCTGCTGGTCATCGCGTGATCGCCCCCGACTTAATTGGTTTTGGACGCAGCGATAAACCAACTCAAACGACTGACTATACGTACGAGCGTCATGTTGATTGGATGACACAGTGGCTTGTTGCCAATGACTTGAAAAATTTAACTTTGGTTTGTCAAGACTGGGGTGGCTTGATTGGTCTGCGACTAGTCGCGGCGATGCCCGAGCGTTTTTTGCGAGTTGTTGCCGCGAATACTTTTCTCAATACTGGTGATCGCCCACCTAGCGAGGCTTTTATGGCGTGGCGAAAATACAGTCAAGAAACACCAGTATTCAATGTCAGCGCGATCATGCAGGGTGGATGCAAAATAAAACCGCTCGCAGATTCAGCACGTGCTGCATATGATGCTCCGTTTCCGGATGATAGTTACAAGGCAGGAGCCAGAGTGTTTCCGACACTTGTGCCGATCTCACCTGAAGATCCTTCGGCACAGGCAAATGTTGAAGCATGGAAGTCACTTCGCAAGTTTGAAAAACCATTTCTCACGGCATTTAGCGACAGCGACCCTGTCACTGCTGGCGGCGATAAATATATGCAACGTGAGATTCCTGGTTGCGAAGGTCAAGCACACACGACAATTACAAATGCGGCGCACTTCTTGCAAGAAGATGCAGACGAAGCTTTTGCCGATGCTATTAATAAATTCATAGACGCCAACAAATTGGTGTGAGCAAGTCACAGAATTAGAGGATTCAAATGTCGACACCATCTGCACATGCAACACCAATTGAGCCAGCAACCGGCCGCTTAGGTGTACTGACCGTCGGTCTCGGTGCAGTTGCATCAACTTTGATTGCTGGAGTTGAACTTGCGAAAAAAGGAATGGCACTGCCGATTGGCTCGCTTACACAACTCGACACGATTCGTCTCGGCAAGCGCACCGATAACCGCTCGCCGATGATCAAAGATTTCGTGCCGCTAGCAAGACTCGAAGACATCGTTTGGGGTGCCTGGGATCCGTTTCCGGATGATGCATACGTTGCCGCACAACGTGCCGGTGTTTTAGAAGGTCCAAAACATATCGAAGCAGTGGCTGATGTTTTGCGAGATGTCAGACCGATGAAAGCAGCGTTTGAGCGCAACTATGTCAAAAATATTGATGCCGACAACGTGATGGGAAAGATTTCAAAGCGAAAAATGCTCGAGTCAATTCGCGAAGACATCAATCGTTTTAAAGACGAAAAGAAGTGCGATCGACTGGTGATGATTTGGTGTGCTTCGACCGAGATTTATCTTGAGATCGGCCCGCAACACCAAGACATTGAGAGTTTTGAGAAGGCAATTGATGCCAACGACCCGATGATTGCCCCATCAATGCTTTACGCGTACGCTGCAATTCTCGAAGGTGTGCCATTTGCCAACGGTGCACCGAACTTGTGCGTTGACACACCAGTTTTGCGCCAACTTGCCACCGAGCGAGGCGTGCCAATCAGCGGCAAAGATTTTAAAACTGGGCAGACGCTAATCAAAACAGTTCTGGCGCCGATGCTCAAAGCCCGAATGCTTGGCTTGGCTGGTTGGTATTCGACAAATATTCTCGGCAATCGTGATGGCGAGGTTCTAGATGACCCAGAGAACTTCAAAACAAAAGAAGAATCAAAGTTGGGCGTACTTGAACATATTTTGCAACCAGAAAAGCACCCTGAGTTGTACGGCAATGTGTTTCACAAAGTGCGAATTAATTACTACCCACCTCGCGGCGACAACAAAGAGGGTTGGGACAACATCGATATTTTTGGTTGGCTCGGATATCCGATGCAAATTAAAGTCGACTTCTTGTGCCGTGACAGCATTCTTGCCGCGCCACTTGCCCTCGACCTGGTGTTGTTTTCTGATCTTGCGCAACGCGCAAAGTTGGGTGGCATTCAAGAGTGGCTTTCGTTTTATTACAAGAGTCCCCAAGTTGCACCAGGTTTATATCCTGAACATGATTTGTTCATCCAATTGACAAAACTAAAAAACACTTTGCGCTGGATGATGGGCGAAGATCAAATCACCCACTTGGGGCGCGAGTATTACGAGGAAAACTAAATCCGACACAGTTGCAGTCGCACTAGCGCTGGATATTTTTAGCGTGCTGTTATTTGTTGCAGTCGGTCGGCGCTTAGTGTTTAAAATTATTCGATGATGTTAGTAATTGCGCCACGATCGGCACCTTGTGCGAGTTTGGCATATTTTGCCAACACTCCACTGGTGTAACGCGCAGGATTCGGCTTCCAACCTTTTTTGCGCTTCGCCATTTCTTCGGGCGAAATCAGCAAGTCAATTTTCAACGACGGCACATCGATCAGAATCATGTCGCCGTCATTGATAAAAGCGATCGGCCCACCGACAGTTGCTTCTGGCGCGACGTGTCCGATACAAAAACCCCAAGTGCCTCCGCTAAATCGACCATCAGTAATTAATGCACAGTCTCCACCGCGACCAGCACCTTTCATCGCGCCGGTAATCGCCAACATTTCACGCATGCCTGGCCCACCTTTCGGGCCTTCATAACGAATTACAAGCACGGTGCCGGGTTTAATATCGCCCGACATAATCGCCGCCATCGCGCCATCTTCGCCATCAAAAACTCGCGCCGGTCCTTCGAAATGCATTTGATCTGACGACAATCCGGCAACTTTTACAACTGCACCGTTTGGTGCGAGCGAACCACGCAGAATATTTAATCCACCTTGAGCATGAATCGCATTTGAAAGTGGATGTATTACTTCGCCATCTGGAGCCGGCGGATTCAACTCGAGCAAGTTTTCGGCCATCGTCTTGCCGGTAACCGTCAGCACATCGCCATGCAACAAACCAGCGTCGAGCAAATGTTTCATAACCACCGGCACGCCACCAACACGATCAATATCGGTCATGTGATATTTGCCGCCGGGTTTCGTGTCGGCGATGTGCGGCACCTTGGCTGCGATGCGATTGAAATCATCAAGCGACAAAGCCACACCGGCCTCATTAGCAATCGCCAACAAGTGCAACACGGCATTCGTGCTTCCACCCAAAGCATTGACGACTGCGATTGCATTTTCGAAAGCTTTCTTGGTCATGATGTCACGCGGATAAATACCAAGACGAAGCAAGTTAACAACTGCGGTTCCGGCACGTTGCGCATCATCATCGCGACGCGAATCAACTGCTGGTGGTGAGGCACTGCCAGGCAAACTCATGCCCAAGGCTTCAGCAATACTTGACATTGTGTTGGCAGTAAACATTCCGCCACATGCACCTTCGCCTGGGCAAGCTTCTCGTTCAATTTCGCCAAGTTCGTCTTCGGTCATTTTTCCTGCGGCGCATGCACCGATTGCTTCAAACACGGTTGTGATGTCGATGTTTTTACCATTGTGCACGCCGGGCAAAGTTGAACCGTTATAAACAAACACGCTCGGTAAATTAAGTCGCGCTGCAGCCATCAACATGCCAGGGATACTTTTATCGCAACCAGCCAAACCAACAAAGCCGTCAAATCGTTCGGCGTGCATCACAGTTTCTACGCTGTCGCAAATAACCTCTCGACTAACTAGCGATGCGCGCATTCCTTCGTGTCCCATGCTGATGCCGTCGCTAACGGTGATCGTGCCAAACTCAAGTGCGACACCACCCGCTTCACGCACACCAATTTTGGCGCGTGCAGCAAGCCGCTTCAGCGAGACATTGCACGGAGTCACTTCGTTCCATGAAGATGCAATTGCAACCTGCGGTTTTACCCAGTCGTCGTCACCCAGACCAACTGCACGCAACATCGCGCGCGATGCTGCTTTTTGAATACCATCGGTGACATCGCGACTTCGCGGTTTTATATTTACAGGCGTGCCGGGCTCGCGCGTTGTCATAGATTACGAGACTAGTTGCTTATCCGTTTTCGAACTCTTCAAATAACTTGCCAAAACTGGGATTAGATATACGAAATAAGCTCCGACTCGCAGACGCTCTGGGTTTGCATGCCAGCCAAATAAACCTTTCATGAAGTCATAAAAAGTTCCACCATCCGACCAGACTCCAGTTTCGATCGTCCACGCTGGTGTGATCAATAAACCAGATTCCCAACCAATCAGTTCGCGCAGTTCATGAACGGCTTTGCCGGCTAATCCGGCGGCGAATAGCAACAACAGAATTGCCGTGACATTGAAAAATGTTTTCAATTTGAGCCGACTACCAGCTTTAAATACGGCGAAGCCAAGAGCGCTCGATGCAACTAGTCCGATTAATCCACCGATTACAACCGACCAACCAGAGGCAGTTTCAGTTTTCGCGCCGAGCAAAAACAGCGCAGTTTCTAATCCTTCGCGAAATACGGCGACAAAGGCAATCACAAATAGTGCCTTGTTCTCCGCCCCGTCAACTTTGTTGCGAAGTTCAGAACCCAAATTTCGGGCGTTCGCTCGCATCCAGAAAATCATTTGCGTGAGCACCAGCATTGCTGCAACTGCAATTACACCCTCAACTGCTTGCTCGACTTTGCCGTTAAGTCCGTCAACTAAAACATAAACAAGGGTTCCGGCAAGTGCGCAGACCGCGATCGCCACAAGAGTGCCATACCAGACCACACGGTTTTCTGATTGACGATTGGTCTTTACTAAATACGATAACAAGATAGAAATAATTAACGAAGCCTCAAGGCCTTCACGCAAAGTAATTAAAAAACTGGAGCCCATATTGAGAATTTACTCTAGCCTTACGAATTCTTTTTGGACTGAAGCAGAGCAGTTATTACTTTTCCGTCGGCTTTGCCTTTAGAAGATTTCATCACTGCACCGACCAACGCTCCGAGTGCTTTATCTTCGCCATTGCAATACTTCTGCCACGCACCTGGCTCTGCAGCAATCGCCGCATCGACCATTGCTTCAACTGCGTTTGTGTCAAGTGTCTCAAAGCCACGCTTCGCGACCATCGCCACAACATCGCCACCGCCGGCCTCGATCAAATCAGTTAGCAAAGTTTTTGCTTGTGTTGAAGTCACTTTTGAATCGCGTTCAAGAATCGTCAACGCAGCCAAATCTTTTGCCGGCACCTTTGGTGTAGCCCCTTGTTCGGCGAACGCTTGTTGCACATAAATGATTGAGCGACGTGGATCACCACCAGCAGAAATAACTGCACCAACATAATCATCTTGCCCGCGCTCAACTACAACAAGTGCCGATTCGCCATCTTTGTCAACACCACAAAGTTCGGCCAAAGCCAGACGTCGTGCCGCTGGCAAAACAGGAAGCGCTGCTCGTACAGCCTCAATCCACTCAGGGTCTGGAATAAGCGGAACAAGGTCTGGCTCTAAAAAATATCTATAGTCGTCGGCATCTTCTTTGGTACGCAAAGTTTCGGTGCGACCAGTCGAGTCATCCCAGTGACGAGTCTCTTGACGAATCGTGCCACCACTCTCGATTAAATCAACTTGTCGACGTGATTCATAATCAATCGCTCGACCAACAGATCGAATCGAGTTGACATTCTTAATTTCGCATCTTGTACCAAATGGCGTGCCAGGTTTGTGTACCGAGACGTTGACATCACAACGCATTGAACCCTCCTCCATTTTCGCATCGCTGGCGCCAACAGCCAACAAAATAGAGCGCAACTCGGCAACATATTGACGTGCTTGTTCTGAAGTTCGAATGTCTGGGCGCGAAACAATTTCAACGAGTGGCACGCCAGCGCGATTGAAATCAATCAGTGAATAATCGCTGCCGTGAATTCTTCCGGATGAGCCACCAAAGTGGGTTGACTTTCCGGTGTCCTCTTCGAGATGCGCCCGCTCAATACCGATGCGAACTTCGCCAGGCAACATCAAGTGACCGTCAACGTTCAATGGATTGTCATATTGCGTAATTTGGTATGCCTTGGGCAAGTCGGGGTAAAAATAATTTTTACGATGAAATGTGCATGGTTGAACTTTGCAATTGAGAGCCAAACCAATTCGCATCGCAAGTTCAATGGCGTGTTGGTTCAGAACTGGCAATGCCCCAGGCAAACCGAGTGTGACCGGATCGATATTTGTATTCGGTTCGTCACCAAAACGGTTAGCGCTCGCACTAAACATTTTCGTCTTAGTCGCTAGTTCGACGTGAACTTCTAGACCAACAATTAATTGCCAACCATTTGGTAGTGCGGCAACATCGCTCATGATGCCCGCTCAAGTTCGGCCGCAACTTTAAACATTGCTTGCTCGCCTAGAGTTGGGGCCAGAACTTGCACACCAACAGGCATTGAGTGGGCGCCAGTTCCAAATGGCACACTCATCGCTGGGTGCCCAGCCAAATTTGTTGGAATCGTAAACACGTCGCACAAATACATCGCTAGTGGATTATCGGTTTTTGATCCAAACTCAAACGCCACTGACGGTGAAGTCGGCGTCAGAATTGTGTCGACACTTTGGTAAGCACGAGCAAAATCATCAGAAATTAATCGGCGCACCTTTAACGCTTTGCCGTAGTACGCGTCGTAATAACCAGCCGACAATGCATACGTGCCGAGCATGATTCGACGCTTTACTTCTTCACCAAAACCTGCCTCACGAGTTGCGGCATACATCGAATTTAAATCCGCTGCATCAACACGATTGCCATAACGCACACCGTCATAACGAGCCAAGTTACTGCTGGCCTCCGCGGGTGCGATCAAATAATAGGCAGTCAGACAGTATTGAATTGACGGCAATTTAATGTCAACGATTGTTGCACCCGCACTTCGCAACGCATCAAACGCAGACTCAAGACGCTCAAGCACATCTGGCTCGCAGCCATCAGGCAGATCTGTGACTCGGCCAATACGCATGCCAGCAACACCGTGCTCAAGCACTGAAACTAGTGATGGCGCCGGTTGTGGAATCGAAGTTGAATCTAACGGGTCATGACCGGAAATAACTTCAAGCAAAGTTGCCGCATCACGAACATCACTTGTAAACGGACCAATCTGATCAAGGCTGCTCGCAAATGCCACGAGCCCATATCGCGAAACAACTCCATAAGTTGGTTTCACGCCAACGACACCACACAAAGCAGCAGGTTGACGAATGCTTCCACCAGTGTCGCTGCCGAGAGATGCAGCCGCGAAACCAGCAGCAACTGCAGCGGCACTTCCACCACTTGAGCCACCAGGCACTCGAGAAATATCATGTGGATTTTTTGTCGGACCGAACGCCGAGTTCTCGGTGCTTGAACCCATTGCGAATTCGTCGAGATTTGTTTTGCCGACGATTACAGCGCCTGCGGCGCGCAACTTAGTTACAACTGTGGCGTCATACGGCGGCTTCCAACCTTGCAGAATTTTTGACGAGCAGGTTGTTTCAACACCACGCGTGCACATGTTGTCCTTAAGAGCAATCGGCACGCCAGCGAGCGCTCCAACTTTTTTGCCGGCCTTGACATCTGCATCAACCTTTGCTGCATCTAGTCGTGCTTGATCGGCAGTCACCAAATTGAAAGCGTGAATCTCAGATTCACGAGCATCAATTCGCGCTAGATGCTGTTCAACAACCGCGCTTGCGCTTAACGAGCCGTCGCCAACACCTGATGCAATCTCAACAAGTTTTTGCATTCGTTAAACGTCAAAACCAATAGTTGGCGGAACGCGAAAACGACCGCTCTCGGTAGCAGGCGCCTGATCAAGAACTTCTTGGCGATCTAACGATGGTGCTTCAACATCTTTGCGCAAAACATTTTTAAGTGCATACGGCTGCGTCATCGGCTCAACATCTGCGAGATCTAAAGCATCAATATCTCGAAAGTGTTCGAGCATTCCTGCCAGTTGGGCAGTCATCCGCTCAGTTTCATCAGAGGTCAAACTCAGGCGAGCTAGTCGCGAAACTTTAACTACTGTTTCTTGTGAAATTTGATTAGACACAGGTTTTAATTCTACGAGCCGATCAATCATTAGATACGCGACAGCAAGTGTGAAAAAACTGATTGATGTCCACTGATTCAATCGCAAGCCGCCAAAATGTTTTGCGGTGTCGACTCTCAATGACTCTACGAAAAACCTTAAAACCGTATAGCCCGCTACATACATCGCAAAAAGGCGACCGTCTCGAGGGCGCCAGCGCTTCTCAATCTTGATTAGCGCAACACATATAAATAGACAGCCGAGTGACTCGTATAAAAACGTCGGGTGAAATGTCGTGCCCGCCTCAAAACCAGCAGCCTGTGCTTTTGCTGCTGAAATTTCTAACGCCCAAGGCAGTGTGGTCGGCTTACCAAAAAGTTCTTGATTAAACCAGTTACCCCATCTACCGATTGATTGCGCAAGTGCAAGGCCTGGTGCGACACACGTCAACCCACTTGCAACTGCAAGACCACGTTTGCGAGCGACAAAAATTCCGGAGATAACACCAACAGTGATTCCTCCCCAGATGCCAAGGCCACCTTCCCAAATTTTCACTACATCAAACCAGCGCCCCTGAAATCTTTCCCAATCGGTGATTACGTGATATGCACGAGCACCAACAATGCCGATTGGCACCGCAACCATTGCAATTGTGCTGGCATCATCTGGATGTCCGAGCCCGCGCTCTAACAGACGTTTTTTAAATAACCAAACTGCGGCGACAACACCGAGCGCAATCATTAATCCATATGCATTAAACCGCAACGAAAATATTTCCAACGATCCGACGGACGGGCTTGGCAAACTTGCAAACATTGATTTCAGGTTAGTTGTGTTTTCTATATTCGCGAGTTTGATTCATAACTGTTTAGATATATGGATCTTTGTCACTTCCAGGCTCACTCCACCACTCGCTCGGAGAACCAGTCGTCTGCCAATCGGCGAACGGATAAATGCAGTTCACCGGACACGCGGGCAAACATTTATCACAACCACTACATAATTCTGGGATGATCACAACATCGGTTCCAAAATTAAATATTGCTCCAAATTGTGGTGGGCATGCTCGTAAACAAGCGTCACAATTAATACATTCAGGCATCTCAATTCGTACAGGTGGGTTTTGCCACTTTGCGTTGCGTTCGTGTTGCTCAATACGCTCTTCGCGCGTTGCACTCATAAAGCGATTGTAAACGGTGGTTGCCTTAAGCCGCTCATTGCTGGTCTACTTAATGAGTGACAAACACCAAACGCCAAATTGATTCGGCTGCCGTTGCGGCGCTTGCCCCAGTTGCCGCATTGCTTCCGATTTGGCTTCTTGCGATTGGTGTTTTCTGGCTTCCATTATGGCGTTTCGCGGATGTTTCATATCCGTTGTTCGCATTTGCGGCGCTCGCACTCGGAGTGCTGCTTTTTTCGAAATCTATACAGCGAATTTTTCTATCGCGTTTACTCGAAGCAAGAAAACCTTCGGTTCTCGAAGCCGCAACCTTGCACCAGGCCTGGCGTCGCGTTGCCCAAGCCAACCACATATCAATCGATAGTTTCGTGCTTGCAGTCGTCGACAGCAATGAAATAAATGCGTTTGCTTCAGGTGGACATTTAGTTGTCGTCTCATCGTATGCAGTGAATCAACTCGATCAGAACGAACTTACGGGAGTATTGGCTCACGAAATAAGTCATCATCTTGGCTCTCACACGATTGCATTGACAATTGCTCAGTGGTTGAGTTTGCCAATTTTATTACTTGCACGAATCGGCTTCATTTTGCAACGAATTGCCGAACGAATTTCTTACACTTTCAATTCAAGACTTAACGCTCTCAAATTTATTGGTCTATTAATTTCTGCAGCGCTGACCGTCGTGTCTTCATTGTTCGTGGCTGCACTAGTCGTGTCTCAAGCATTGAGCAATGCAGTTGGTCATGCATCAGAGTTTCAGGCTGATCGACGTGCAGTGCGCATGGGTTTTGGTAACGAGTTGCTAATCGCACTCAAACATGTCGTTGACGACTCGCAAAACTACGATGAACAAACAAGTGGCGCTCTAGTTGTATCTACGCACCCCCCTGTCCGCGAGAGAATTAATCAACTTGAAGCTTTGCTGCGAACCGAAGATCCATATCGATGACCATCACGGCATTTCGAAATACAAAGCTTTCTCGTCTTGTGACGGCAATCGCATCTGGGCTTATGGTTGGATTCTCGCTGCCGCCATGGGGATGGTGGCCGCTTTCGATCTTCGGTTTAATTGTATTTTTTCAACTAGCAAAATCTGTGACTGGCTCACTTGAACTTTTCTTGATCGGTTTTGTATTTGCTTTTGCGTGGTTGGCTCTTGGCATGGGGTGGATGTGGTTTCTTAGTGCACCTGGTTACATAATTGCGACGCTTTTATTTGCAAGTTTGCACGGCGCAGCCGAAGTAGTCGCGTCACGATTCAATACACCAATCTTCTCGCGACCAGTTGTGCACACTTTGGCAGAAGCACTGCGGTTTTCGTTTCCATTTGGTGGTGTTCCGCTGGCAACGCTTCCGATTGCTATTTCTCCGACTCGACTCGCCGACATTGTTGCGATTGGTGGACCAATATTGACAACATGGTTTGTTTTACAAACCGCAGCCTTGGTAGTCGGCTACTTCAACAAACGACAGTCACGGCAACCAGTCGCATTTGTTTTGTTGGTCTTGATTGCCTTGCAGATTTTTGGACAAATCGCATCGCCTGTGCAAACAACAGATAAAAAGTTGCGAATCGCCTTGGTGCAAGGTGGTGGACCACAAGGAGTTCTGGCAATTAACTCTCGAGCACGTGATTCTGTTGACCGTCATTTAGAAGTAACAAAAACTTTGCAACCAAGTGACAGAGCTGAGATAGTTATTTGGCCAGAAAATGTGATTGATGTTGTCGACTTCGCAAGCAGTCGCGAATATTCAGAAATCGCAGCAGAAGCAAAACGACTCAACGCAGAGTTTGTGGTTGGCATCACCGAAGACGCCGGCATCGGACACTTCACCAATGCCCAAGTTGTCATACAACCAAACGGTGATATCACGTCGCGATACGACAAAGTTCGTCGCGTGCCTTTCGGCGAATACGTGCCGCCTGGTTTGCGAAGTTTGCTAAATGCGGTCGGTGCACCGACAGATCGAATACCAAGCGATGCGGTACAGGGCAAAGAACCAGCGGTACTAAATCTGCAAAAGACAGGTCTGGCAGTAGCTATTTCTTGGGAGTCATTTTTCGCTGGTCGAGCCAATAGCGGAGTCGAGGCAGGTGGAACAATTCTGATCAACCCAACGAATGGCTCAAGTTATACAGGCACAATTTTGCAGACTCAGCAATTGGCAACGAACTCATTGCGGGCGCGTGAAACCGGGCGTTGGACACTGCAAGTGGCGACTACTGGTTTCAGCGCCGTGATTACACCGACAGGAGTTATCACTCAACGGGTTGGTGTTGGTGAAGCGAAAACAATCATCGTTGATGTGCCACTAATAACTGGACGAACTTTATATTCACATCTTGGCGATGAATTGTTTATTATTTTGCTTGTGCTTGGCTTAATTATTTGTTGGTCGGTGCAACGTAGAACTTTGGCAAAAATTAATGGCTGACAAAGACTTCGTTATCGCAAGCAAAAATGTGCGGTGCGTGGTCAGCCCTAACCTCGGCGGTCGGTTGTCATCAATTGTGGCTTTTGGCCGCGAGTTGCTGATAACTCAAAATGCAGAGACAAATCTGCAAAAGTGGGGCTGCTACCCAATGGTGCCGTGGGCAGGTCGCGTGCGAAACGGAATCTTCGTTCACGACTCTAAACAACACCAACTCGAAATCAATATGGCGCCACACGCAATTCACGGCACAGTTCTAGATCGTCCATGGACAACCATTAGTTCTTCACCGTCAGTTATGGCAATGAAAATAGATCTTGGCCCAGCGTGGCAATTTGCCGGTGAGGTTACTCAAACTATTACGGTCGCAAATGACATCATCGAATTTCGTTTGCATCTTGCAACCAGCGATGCAACGATGCCGGCACAAGTTGGATGGCATCCATGGTTCGCGCGACCATGCAAACTAGAAACCCAATTCGAAAAAATGTATCTGCGGGACAAATATGGAATTCCAACGGGCGAAACAATTTCACCAACTGCCGGCCCACATGATGATTGTTTTTCTGGTTCGCAGCGCACGCCAAAACTTATTTTTGACGACGAAGTGAAATTAGAGATTGAAACTGATTGCACACATTGGGTCGTCTACGACGAACCTAAACATGCAATATGTGTCGAACCGCAATCAGGGCCACCAGATGGATTCAATCTTGATCCAATCATCATCACCCCAACTGCTCCACTCACCCGATTTATGCGACTGGTTATCACTAGCTGACTAGATAACTGGCTAACTAGCTAGCTAACTAATACTGCAAATGCCTGACGGTAGGATTTCCTAATGACTAAGCCGTTTGATGTCAACGGTCCATTG